>CAYNPS010000013.1:0-43620 GCA_964399125.1 uncultured Terriglobales bacterium | reverse complement strand
AATATCTCATTTGGGGACGCTTCTTGTACGCTGGCTGGAAAAAGAAGCGTACCTTCTACGCAGTGACGAATAGGCGAGTTATTGTTGTTCAAAATGGTTGGCGAAGGCGCATGGCCTCTTCCTATCTCGACAGCCTTCCAACTTTGATCAAGGAACATAGCTCCCGCGGCCGTGGAACCTTGCGTTTTGCTCCGCAAGAATCAATGTGGTCTGGGAGGCGCGGATGGGGCGCATGGGATGGTATGAGTCTCGATGATGTGCCAACGTTTCGTGATATCAGAGACGTTGATGCAGTCTATCGGCTGGTCTCGGATTTGCGGGAAAAGACTCGAGCTACAAAAGCTACAAGCTTCTGAGCCGTTTAGCTTAATTGAGGGTAGCGAGAATGCCAGTCCGCGCGCTGCTCGTAGGCGTGAGCTAGGTGGAGCACAGTGCCCTCCGCCCATGGAGCGCCTGTGATCTGCATCCCAATCGGCAGTCCCATTTTGGTCAAACCGCATGGGATGGAAATCGTCGGCAGCCCAAGCGCGTTGAACGGACGCGTGTTGCGCAGCATGGCAATCTCTCTACTGCGCAGGTTCTCGATATCGTCGAGGAGCTCAGCGATGCTGGGAGGCTGCACCGGAGAAGTGGGAGTAATGAGGACATCGATGGACTTGAACAATCTTCCAATCGAGCGCCGATGCTCCTCCATCTGGCGCCGAGTACGGATGTAATCCACGGCAGAGATTTCCTGCCCGGAACGGATCCTCCTCAGCGTGTCCGGCTGATAGAGTTCAGGGCTCTTCTTTGCGGTTTCAAAATGGTACGCGTATGCCTCTGCGCGCAGCACCAACGTGTCGCTAGCGGCAGGCAATTCCACTTCGCGTATACTTGTTGCCATTTTCCCGATCTCGGAAAGAGCGGCAGCCATTGCGCTTTCAGTCTCTGGATCGAGCTGCTCGTAGAAATGAGCGCGTGGAATCGCGAGCCGCAGTGGCGCCGTCCCGCGCAGAGCAGCGCTGTAGTCGGGCACCGGCACATCGACGCTGGTCGGATCTTCCGCATCATATCCCGCGATCGCCTGCAGCATTAGCGCCGCATCCGCGACACTCCGCGTAATCGGCCCGACATGATCGCACGACCACGAAAGCGGAATCACTCCACGCGTGCTCACCCGTCCGTAAGTCGGCTTCAATCCCACCGCGCCGCAATAAGCTGCCGGCAATCGGATCGATCCTCCAGTGTCGGTACCCAACGCGCCGTAGCACATGCCCGCAGCCACTGCGGCCGCCGACCCTGAAGACGATCCGCCGGCGATGTGCTCGTACGACCAAGGATTTCGTGCCGTGCCGAAGAAGCTGATGACGCCACTACCGCCATAGGCGAACTCATGCATGTTCAGCTTGCCGAGCAGAATCGCGCCGGCACTCTTCAGCCGTCGTACTACCTCAGAGTCCTGATTTGGAACGCGATTGTTGAACACCGCGCTGGCCGCAGTCGTGCGCACGCCGGCAGTATCAAAGAGATCTTTCAGCGCGAGCGGAACGCCGTGCAAAGGCCCCCGCCAGCGACCGTTCTGGATTTCCGCTTCCGCCTGCCGTGCTTCCGCCAGCGCAGACTCGGCAGTTACGGTGATAAATGCGTTCAGGTTTGGATTCAGTCGCGCGATGCTCTCCAGGCAGAGCTGCGTCAGTTCGACGGGCGAGATCTCTCGGCCGCGAAGGAGCTGCGAGACCTCGGCGATACTCAGCCAGCAGCGATCATGAGAAGTGTGTCGACGCAAGGCGAAAATTATAGTGAACGCCCGTGGATCTTCCTGCTCCGGGGGTAGGCCGGGAGCAACCAATCCTTATGCGCAAGCGTCTATTTTGACAGTGTACTAGTTGTATAGTACATTATTCCGGTGAATGGAAGCGACAATCGCAGTCCGTGAACGCCCGAGCGTAACCGCTGTGCGCCTAGTGCTTTTGCTCATTGCTAATTCCCTAGCGCTCGTCGCCGCAGCGGCGCGCGAACCAAAAACCCGACTCGTTCCCCTGCCACTCTCGAAAGGAGTAAGCCTATGAAGTTCAGAATGGGAATGACCTTACTAGCCGTACTGATCGCCTGCGCCGGGATCGCGCAGCAGGATCCAACGAAACCCGTGCTGCGCCAGGGGATCAGTGTGCAGATGCCGGTCTCCAGCCAGGCAACAGAAATGCGGGCCGCCGACGAGGAAGACGCAACCGTCGTAGCAGTTACCGCCGAAGGGAACGTGTTCGTGGGCGTCCGCCCAGTGCAGTTGAGCAGTCTGAGCCAGCTCAACGCACCAACCGTGTACGTGAAGGCCGACGCGCGCGTGCCGTATCAAAAGGTGCTGAGCGTGCTCGACGCCCTGCGCGGCCACTCGATTGTGCTCTTAGCCTCATCGCCGTCGAACGCCCAAACTTCGCAGATCACGTGGCCGTACGGCGTGAAACTGACGCTCGGCGAGTGACGCAGAACGGCCGGCGGGAGAAAACCGCACTCGGCATTCGGCTGAAGGAGAAGCTACCAGCCGCCAGCTACCAGCTTCCAGCAAAGGCTTTGGGTCCCTACCGCCTTGAAGTCCAGATGGATTTAGCTGGAAGCTGGCAGCTGTGGTAGCTGGCAGCTGGTAGCCGATTTTCATCAACTCACGATTCTGTGCCCTCCCGCCAGCAGATACCGGCATCACAGGACAGACTGGCCGGACCGCCTTCCAAGGGAGAGTAGCTATGAAGAGTTTCGCTTTCGCAGTTCTTTTCTGCATGGCAGTGGCCGTGAGCGGCTTTGCCCGCCAAGGTTCCATGCAGCAACCCGCACCGATGCCGCAGTCGCCCGGCGCAACCAGCCAAAATCCCGAGCATCCGGGAGCCACGCCGCCGTACGCTCCGCCTCAGTCCCAATCTGGGACACAGAACCCTGGGATGCAGACTCCTGGGATGCAGACTCCTGGAACGCCAACTCCGCAAGCTGAGCCTCCACAGGCGCCTGCGATGCATTCCGGCACTTCTGCCATAGACGATCAAGTCAACGCGCTGAGCTCAGCGCTGAACCTCACCCCCGACCAGCAGTCGAAGGTCAGGACGATCCTGGAAGCCCAGCACCAGCAGGCCGTAGGCGTGGCGAGCGACAACTCATTGTCGCGCGACGACAAGCTGCAGAAAATTCACCAGCTCCGTCAATCGACCATCGACAAGGTCCGCGCCACGCTCACCAGCGACGACCAAAAGAGCAAATTCGATTCCATGGTCCAGGCGCAAAACGACCGTATCCGCGAGAAGGAACAACAGCAGCAACCGCAGCAGAACAACACTACTCCGCAGCAGCAGAACAACACTCCACCACCGAAATAACTGGCGACCGGCCAGTCATTGTCTAGTTTCTGAGCCGGAGCGTTTGCTCGTTCACAATGCGTGCCCAGCCGCCGCAGCCTCGTCCTACGCGGAGGCTGGAGTACGCAGCTTTCTCATGCCTCCGTGTCCTCTGCGTCCTCAGTGTTCAACACATTTGCCATTGTCCGTACTGAGCGAGGTCGAAGGATTCTTTGTGCTGTGTTGTCCTTAGCTGTTCGCCAGGAGCCGGCAGCCGACAGCCGAATGACGAGTGCCGATTGCTGAATGCTGAGTCCAGTTCTGCCTTGCTAGAATGCTTGCATGACGCACGAAGCCACCGAGGTGCTACAGCGAGCGCTTGCTCTGTCCGAGGAAGAGCGTGCCGAACTGGCGAGTACTCTCATCGACAGTCTGGACACGGTGCTCGATCCGAACGCCGAGTCCGCCTGGCAGGAAGAAATAGCACGACGCGCTGAAGAACTGCGCTCTGGGAAGATGAACTCCGTCTCTTGGCAAACTGTGCGCGAAAAAGGACGTGCAATCCTCAATGGCAAAAAGAGCCATTGAGTTTCATCCAGAGGCAGCTTCGGAATACTACGCGGCGCTTGCATGGTATCGTGATCGCAGCATCAAGGCAGCTCGTCAGTTTGAGGCCGAGTTCGTTCGCGCAGTTGAGCAAATTCAGAGCGCTCCAGAACGCTGGCCTAAGTACAGCAGTAACTACCGTCGATTCCTTCTCCACCAATTTCCCTTCCAGATCGTTTACCAGTTTGGAGAAAGCATCCTGATTCTCGCTGTGGCTCACACCCACCGCAGACCGGGATACTGGAAGCAGCGAAGTTAATCAATCCGCCAGCACGTGCCCCCGTTTCTGAGTTGGCGACTGCAATCCGCAAGTCCGGCACCATCTCTGCTGTGTTTTTGCGGTTGAGCTTCGCGGCTTCGTAGCTCCCGCCTTAGCCGACTGCCGAGTGCCGCGTGCCGAATGCGCCGGCTTGATAAACTCTGACGAATCGAAAAGCCATGCTCAACACACGACTTCTCGCTCTGTCCGCTGTTGCCATGTGGTTCGCGATCTTCCCCGCCGCACTTGCACTCCACTCGCACTCTTGCCCAGAACGGGAAGTCTATTCACATGGCCAAGACTATGCAGTTAGTCCTTGTCCCGCGTCGGCTGAAGCGGCCGATCAAGCGCGCAGCGGCTTACGCAATGCCGCTGTTATGAACGGCGTTGACGTGCTCGAGCATGACAACTTCAAAGAACTGCGAGCTTCAGACGCCTCAACGGTCCGCACCGTCGGCATCATTACGAATCACACCGGATTCGATGTCGAAGGACGGCGAACGATTGACATTCTCGCAGCGGCTCCCGGCATCCGACTCACCGCGATCTTCAGTCCCGAACACGGCATCACGGGGGAACTCGACGTCGACTCGGTTGGCAATTCCGTGGATCGCACGACCGGCGTGCCCGTCTATAGCATCTATGGCGAGACGACCGCGAGCCGGCATCCTCCTGAAAATGTGCTGAAGAAGCTGAATGTCCTTGTCATTGACATCCAGGACATCGGATCGCGGTTCTACACCTACGAATCTACCCTCGGCTACGCTCTTGAATCTGCTGCGGCTACGGGCACAGAAGTTGTGGTACTCGACCGGCCCAATCCGCTGACCGGCATCTACGTGCAGGGTCCAGTTTCAGACGGCAAACACCTCAGTTTCGTCAACTACACCACGGAACCGATTCGACACGGTATGACGATGGGCGAGCTCGCAAAGATGTTCAACAGCGAGCGCCGCATCAATGCCAAACTCACCGTGGTTCCCGTCCAGGGTTGGAAGCGCGGAGACTGGTTTGACTCGACCGGACTCGTCTGGATCAATCTCTCTCCCAACATGCGCAACATGAACGAAGCGGCGCTCTACACCGGCGTGGGGATCGTAGAGTACACCAATGTTTCGGTGGGCCGCGGCACCGACACGCCGTTCGAGATCTTTGGTGCGCCCTGGATCAAGCCCCGCGAATTCGCCCGCTATCTCAATGCGCGTGAAATCCCGGGCGTTCGCTTCGTGCCGACGTGGTTCACGCCAGAAAAGGGAAGCAAGTTCGGCGGTCAGCGACTCGGCGGCGTGCAGATGATCGTCGTTGACCGCTCTATTCTTGACGCCCCGGAACTCGGACTCGAACTCGCCTCGGCCATGTGGAAGCTCTATCGCAACGATTGGGATCCGACTCGCCTCATAGAACTGCTCGGCAGTGACGCCGTCCTCGCCGACCTCAAAGCCGGTACGGACCCTCGTTGTATTGCCGCCGAGTATCAGGCCGACCTGCGGAACTTCATGCAGATCCGCCAAAAGTACCTTATCTACGGCGGTGACTGAGTCGCATAGGCGGGCCTCCAGCACCACGTGCCATGTTTCCGCGCGGCAAAACAGGGAGAAGTACAGGCAGAAATTCACAATAGCCGGAAAAAGCAGCTTTTTCTGCCCGAAATTCGCAAAATCTGTCTCGAGGCAGGGAACCTTGCAGGGAATCCAGGGAATTTGCTTTTAAGCTCTGCGCTCCCATTGGTTTACGGATTCCGTTCAACAATTCAGCAAAACGGAACAGGGAACCCTCAGGGATTTTCATTCCCGTTTTGGGACGGACAACCATAGCCCGGGTTCCTGAAGAAAAATAGTGCCAATCAGGCTGTTTCGACTCTCCCGAACACCGCACGAGGATGGACTACCGGCTCAGACCCTTGCACGTTTTCAATCTGCCATTTATACTGAACCATATGGTTCAGTATCCAGAACCCATCCTCGATCTCTCGTTCGCCGCGATCTCGGATGCCACCCGACGCGGCGTTCTAGAACAGCTTGGACGCGCGGATGCTTCTATCACCGACCTTGCCGAGAAGTTTCACATGACGCTAACCGGCATGAAGAAGCACGTCGGCGTCCTGGAGCAGGCGGGGCTCGTCACCACCGAAAAGATCGGGCGCGTGCGGACCTGCAGGCTCGGCCTCCGCGCACTGGAGAAAGAGGCGGCATGGATCGAGAACTACCGCCAGCTCTGGGCCGCACGCTTCGACGAGCTGGACAAAGTTATCGAGGAATTGAAACACAAGGAGAACGCCCATGGACGAAAGAAAAAATAATGCAATCAACTCCACAAAATACGGCACGACCGTCGAACGGAAATCTGACCGTGAGCTCGTCGTGACTCGAACCTTCAACGGCCCGGCGCATATCGTCTTCGATGCGTGGACCAAACCCGAACTGATCAAGCGCTGGTGGGTAGCGAAGTCGTTTGGAGCGTCCTTCCTTGTCTGCGAGACCGATGTTCGTACGGGGGGCACGTACCGTTTCGTCTTCAGTCACCCTTCCTTCGAGCAGCCGATGTCATTCTTTGGTAAGTACGTCGAAGTGATTCCGGACTCCCGCCTCGTCTGGACGAATGACGAAGGTGATGAGGATGGGTCCGTCACCACCGTGACCTTCGAGGAAACGAGTGGCGAGACGCTCGTCGTTATACGCGAACTCTATCCCTCAAAAAAAGCCCTCGACGATGCAATGGCCTCTGGGAGCATAAGTTGGTCTGGCGAGCAGTTCGAGCAGTTGGACCAGCTTCTCGTCAGCCTGGAGGCGAGCATGGGACGGTCATGAAACCATCGAACTCGCGCGGGTGACCAGGCATTTTGTTCCACGCTTGAAATCAGAAAATGAATTTCTTCGCACATGCCAGACGGAACGTTTTCCTACTATGGGAACAAACGTGAGAATACGTTCCGTCTGTTCCTGCATTTCGACTGATGATTTGCCGCCTTCTCCGGTGTCACCCTGAGTCCGCCTCGGCGGACGAAGGCCTTGCGTTTGGTGTTGCGGTTTCTTAAGCCGAGGACCGGACACCCATTCGCTCCCGCGAACGGTACCGACTTTCGCCGAACGCTGACAGCCAATGGCTCGTTTCAACCTCAGTGTCCTCCGTGCCCTCCGTGTTCAATGCCTTTGCTGTTACTCTCGGGCATTTGCTGCGCGGCAGAAGGAAATCGGTAGTCAGCCTGTCGCGCTTTGTCCCACTGCTCCCTCGGCTACCGAAGGAAGGGAGCGGTCGTCTAAAGCGCATGTCCAACAAACCTTTGTTTGGTCCTGTTCTCACCGACGCAGTATTTCCACTCGGCGCCCGAGTATTCATTAGTGCCATCTTCGTGCAAGGAGCACTGGGCAAGATTTTGGGATGGAGTGGCCAGGCTTCTTACATGCAATCACACAATTTGCCGGCGGAACTGATCCCCACGATGCTGGGAGTCGCCTTGGTCATCGAGGCCGCAGGAGTGCTTTGCCTCCTTGTGGGATGGCAAGCTCGCGCCGCAGCATTCGTCATGTTTCTTTACCTTGGGGTGGTGAGCGTGCTGCTACACAACTTTTGGGCCGCTCAGGGAATGGCAGCGGCAAGCATGCAGACACAGTTCCTAAAGAATGTCGGCATTATGGGAGGATTGCTAATGATTGCGGCCGCTGGTCCAGGCAGGTGGTCGGCCGACGCTAGAGGGAACAGGAAGCAACCTGGAAAAATGCAGACAGCCTGAGGCCGTCCTTCGTTCCTGCTAATTTTATTTGATTTCCTAATTCAGGAAAACTCCCATCTGATCCCCAGCTTCCTACCCCCGGGTTCCATTACGGAGAAAGTCGGAAGGATTGCACCATCCCTATTGGCCCTTGCGAGACCGGGCCCGGGCCGAATGCGCCGTTAGCATTAAAAACGTAAGTCTGTATCTGGCTGGCGCCGTTGGCGGTATAGACGAACTTGCCATTGAAGTCTGCTTCTGCATGCGTCACGCTCGTCCCAAAGATGCCCAGTTGGTCGCCTCCGATCCCGTCGTAGCGGACAAGGTGTCCCATGCCATTGGCCTCGTCGAGGATGCTGACGTACGACTTGCGATTGTCGGACGCAATCGAGATGTAGTGAGTCCGGCTGCCGCCCTGTAGAACCACCGGATTACCATTCATCGTAAGTTTCCCTGTGGAATCCAGTGACAACACGGTAGCGGTATTGCCCGTCCAGCTAACAGCAACGGCATTCCCGATGCTGAGGGAGAAGCCATCGGATTTGCCGACAGCCACGGTGTTCACCGGCGTTAGACTGCCGTTAGTTTGATCGATCGAGTATGAAGTAATGGAGTCGCCGGCATTGCTCAAAAGAAAGCGTCCGTCCCAGGTGGAGGCCAACTGTGCACCCCCGCCTGCTGTCGAGCTCAGGTGCGTTAATGCGCCGCTGCTCTGATTTACCGACCAGATATCGATCGTTCCCGGTAAAGAGACATAGACAAATCGGCCGCCGCCGTCTATCACGATGTCTTGCGGCACAGCGGGAAGCATGTAGGGACTTCCACTCACGCGAGTCAGGACGCCTGACGTGCGATCGATCGTGAATGCGCCAATGGCGTTGTTGCCGGCTGCAACTCCTGCGCTGAATTTCTGCCTGTCCGCCGTATATAGGAACCGTCCAAGGCGGTCGGTGGCAACGGCGAAAGCAAAACCGCCGCTCCCACTTTGGAACCCAGTGTCACCAGTGGCGGGATCTGTGGGCATCGCCACGCTCATGACCTGACCCGTGCTGGTGTCGATCTTTCCGCCTCTCACGGATCCGCCAGTGGTGCCGTATAGGAACTGAGCTTGCGTCGGAGCCGCCCCGCCTCCGCTGCTACCTGTACCTCCGACGGAACCCGTTCCTCCGCCAGAGCTGCCGCCCGCAGTCCCTCCTGATCCGCCGCTGCCCATCCCTGGCGGCGGCGCGGATTGAGTCGGAGGAGGAGGCGTTGTTTTGTTTGCACTCGATCCGCTACCACAGCCGGTTACAAATAATCCCAAAACGAGAAAAGCTGCAATGTATTCCGGCTTGAAAGACGAAATAGACATCGACGCGTGGCGCATAGTGGGGCCCTCATTACGGACAGATATTGTTCAGAACAGATGAGCGCCAGAAACTCGCGGTTGTGACGTGTGTCCCGAAGTAAGGCAGGTTAGTTGTTACCGTTCGGACACCAATCAGAGCTGCCGCATGTCCTGTCTAGGTGCGAGCATATGTTTCAGCGTTGGAGAAACGCTGGAAAAGCGCGACGGTCGCATGGCGGCCATTGTAGCCGCTGCGAACTGACGTCAACCTTTGCAATCGTACATGTTACGCATGTGGTGACGAACCAAGCACAGGGGTCTCTCGCTGTTTCAGGTTGTGCTGTCTCAAGAACTCGAGTTCATCTTCTTTTCCCAGGGGATACTTCAGCCAGCAGATCAAGGCAATAATCGTGGTGGTGATTGCCAGCAGAAGGCCGAATTCCGTGGTCCAAATGGCCGATGTTTTCGTCTGCCGAGTCATCGGATCGCAGATCGCTTGAATGAAAAGGTTGTGGCTTCCATGAGCGATCGCCGCCGGCCAAACCGATCCGGACTTGACGCGCAGCCACCCGAAAATTGCTGCTCCGGCGATCACCATCCAAGTGAAACAGACGATTGCGACCCACGCGGGACCGCCCGAGTTGTAGTCCGAACCGAGAATCCCTGGGTAATGCCAAGTCGCCCAGATGATTCCTGAGGCGAAGATCGCGCCAACCGGTCCAACTAACCGAAACAGAGAGGGAAACAGGAAGCCGCGCCAGCCGATCTCTTCACCTAATCCTGAGGTTGTGGCGCTGATCGCACCATAGCCAAGCAAGAGAAACAGGTTCAGCAGTAGAGCGCCAGCGGATGTGTGCAGGGAAAGGGCGCTCTCGCTTGCTGCGGCAAATCCGCGCACATCCAGGCTGCCGGGAACGCCGATCCAAAATGGGACATATGCCAGCAGAGCATAGAGTATCGGCAGTCCATAGCCGAGTCCGATATAGCGCATCTTCGGCCACCGGAAGCCGAGGCTTGCGATCTTCAGTCCGCCGAGATAGCAAGTAAGCAGAGCTGCAAGCGTCGGACACCACATCAACGTGTGTACAACGAATCCGCGGTCCATGCTGAGATTCTTGCTGTGAATCACAAGCACGTACCACGGCAGGCTGAAGAGCCCGACCAAAGCTACATACAGAACTACGCTCGACTTCTTCACCATAGAGTTCTCTCGTCCTAGGATTGACGACGAGTGTACTCGAAGCTCACTATTCGTATCGCTGAGCTTTGGTCGGATTTATGCCGGGCTGAGATAGTCAATTGCTCCGCACAGTTCGACTGGATGAGCCGACGGCACGCAAGAACCTGGTGCACGAAGAAGCGATTACATGGCCTCCAGTCAACGACGGCCCGCTGGAGGGCGCTCTCACGACCGAGGTCTCCATCGACCGCGCCGGCAAAGTCAGAGAAACGACAACCATCGTGTCGCAAAACCCAGCCTTGAACGATGTTGCACGCCGAGCGATTCTGGCCATGGAGTTCAAGCCCTATCTCGAAAACGGAGTTCCGGTGCAAGTGGTGACTCGCATCACGATCGGGTTCAAAACAGTACGGCCATAAGCGCGCGGGTGAAAAAAAGACGGCCTGAACCGTCTGTTTCCGGTTTATTTTTCCGATGACGAGCTCTTCGGCGCGGCAGGCAAAGGATTGTTTCCAGTGGTGGCGTGCGGCTCGCGAGTGCCTGTTAGATCAGGTTTTGGGTCGAAATCGAATTTGAGATTTGCAACAGGCAGTTGAACATCCGCGCCGGGGGGAGTCTCGGTAATGAGGGTCAAACCGGGAATCTTCTCGAAATGTTTTTTGTTATTCGAGACTAACGGAATTCCATAACGGATCGCACATGCTGCGATCCAGAGGTCATTGGGAGCAACGCTCACACCTGGGGGCAATGACGCCCGGACCTTCGCATATGTTTTACAGAGTTCACTGTCGTAGGGAACTACGACAACCGATCTTAGTCGCTGCTCAAGAGCACGAATCTTCTTTACTCCCCAATTTCTCTTGGTAGCACCAAACCACAGCTCTCCAACGGTGATGAAGCTGATTGTTACCGTCTTTCCCCTTACGTGCTTGCTATAAGCTTTGCCACGTGTGTCATTAGGCTTCATCAGGTATGAGAAAACATCAGTGTCTACGAGGACAGCGTTCATTGGGTTAGGCGACTTGAATAGATGTCCTCCAGAAATGAATCAATGTCTTCATCGTCGGGGAAACCACCAGCCAGAACTCTGGGATTCGTGAGTGGCGTTATTCCCTGTGCCTGGGCCAATTCTTCAAGTGAGTGACCTCTATGAAACTCTTCTTTTCCCAAGAACAGTTGCTCCAAAATGTCGATCTGCTCGATTGCAATTTGCTCGATTTTGTCATTATTGGGATTGATCGTTGCCGTGCCAGTAATTCCAACAGATTTGCGAAGCGCGGCATAGACTGCTTCTTCCTGCTCAGGAGTAAACGTGCAAACTATCGACTGACCGACGGGTGGATGAATGCGGCACTTGTATTCACCTTCCTTGAAATCTGCCATCTCCAACGTGCCTTCGACTCTTTCCTTGCGGCTGGTTGGCATCTTGACCATCTGAACGACCCGCTCCCTGACCCGTCGATCCAGCACTGCCTTTACTGCCTTCTTGCCTGGCTTCGGAACGATCCACTCAATCTTCGTGATCGTGCCTCGTTCGAGAACATCGGACATTTCCTTCAGGCTATTGAGCACGCCGGGCTGTAAATTTATAACGCGCGGAGGTCGCATAGAACCCAACGTTCTCAATCCGCCTGTCACTTCAAGGACAGCCTCTTTGCCAAACGTCGGTGCATCGGGGAACGATGTTTGAGGCTTGGCGAACGCGAACGGAAGAATCGTGCTGCCTTTCTTAATGCCGAGTAGTTCCAGTGTGGTTTCTTCCTGGACGACAGCAGTTCTCGGGCCGGGCCGCAAAGATTGCCCACCGCGCATCGATTCTGCCTGCCGGCTGACTGCGTCTTGTGCTGTCTGACAGATGCGGATGAGTTCAGGCACAGGGATGGTCCCCGGTCGAGGGCCAACGACCCGCAGCTTTAGCAGAGGTTGTGTACGTTTAGGCATGAACTTCGCAGAGCACCGCCCGATCTGCACCGGATGTAGTGCAGCAGAGACTGAGGATTATAGCGTAGCCGACGGCTGAACCTTGTTACTTATCTGAATGATACCCGCAGAGGAGAAAAGGCCTCGCGGCCCGTGCGTAGCTCTCCCATTCCGTTGGACCGGTCGGCGACGAAAGCGCATAGTCTTCCTGTACACCTTATGTGCTGCTTCAAAAACCAGGTGGCAGACGGGACGTATTCTCGCCTGATTTCCCGATTCAGGAAGCCGTGCTCTACCCTGTCCGTTTCATATACGCTCTTCTTTCTCGCTCGATACGCCTGAGCACCATCTGCGCGAGTTGCACTGCATCAGCAACCTGGCAGATTATTCGCGGTGACTGATCGATTTTCTTCTTCCTCGCTGTGCGGACTGCAGCGATGAGCGAGGCTGGCACGAGGGCGCGTTCTTATGCCGAGAATTTTCAACTGCCGGGAATTTTCACCCACGGTGACAAGCATAATGCGAAGCAAAAGGCAAACTGACTCTAATCGCGGGAGATGGTTCAGCGCTTTGCCATTGTGCTAAATAGAATGGGTGCTCGTTTATCTGCCCTCAAAGATTCCTCTCAAATCCGAACTCTTGAACGAATCCTTGCGCGAATTCTCTTCGTTCGTGAAGCGGTTTCTTGTCCCATCGGACGGAGCGGAAATTGCGATTGCACTCACCGAAAGCGGGGCTCGTACTAACTCTAGTTTAGCGCAATCCTTGCCCGCAGCCACAAAGGCATTCGGCCTAAATTGGAATCCACTTGCAAATCCTTTGACGGTCGAAGAGTTTCTGCGCGAGGTAGATCGGCAGAAGCCGAAGAAGACGGGATCGCAGTTGCGTCTGAATGTCACTTCGATCTCAAACATCGAAAGGCTTTTGCAGAAGCTGGCGAACTTAGTCCCGTCGTCTGGTCGCGGCATAACGCTACTTTTGAGCCTGACTGACTGGCGCATCGTCGGCAATGAGTTCGGTCCTGCTGTAGATGCAAGCTTCTCGCGCTTTCGCCACCGTGCGAGCACGCTGGGAGCTTCGTTGACCCTGCGATTTCAAGCGCTCAGCTTGAAGGATCCGGTAGTAGCCGCCGCAAGTCGCGCAGTATCGCAAAAACTGGGCTTGCAATTTGGCAAACCGATGGCTGCATTTGCCAACGCTGCTGTCTTTCCTTCCGTAGCGGCACCGGTATTAAACCCCGAGGTACAGCTGCAGCTGCCCTCCCCGAAAGAGCAAGTCATCGTCTTGCAGACGTTCGACGAAGCGTTGGCGCGAGCTGCCGAACAGATCGGTGCCCAGCCCGAGGACTTGAACTCCATACCGCTTCTATCCAGCCGCTTTGAAAGCGCGAAAAAGCGCATGGACGACGTAGCAGCAGGCAAGAAGGAGAAGATTGACCTTACGTGGTGGCTGAAGCAGTTCATGAAAGAGCGCCTTCCGGAGTACCGTTTCGATACTGCCGACGCCGAGCAAGTTTGGTTCCGTAAAGTGTGCACTCAAACCTCGATCTACTGTTGATGTTCAACAAGGTGTATCAGTGGAGATTAGGCAAGAGCTTTACGATTGAATTCGCGGTAGATTTTCCCAATACGAAATTCGGCGGCATGCACACTGGTTGGGGTGGAACGCGAATTAACTTCTTTCGGATATTTCATCGCGACTGGGAACAGCCCACGTGGGCCTATGCTACTTCCGAGGAGTTGATGACTGCACTTTATGGCTGCGAAGTGCTGCTTCGGCGCGTCCTGCCGGCATTGGAAGAACAATGCCGTGAGTTGTTGCTGCCTGCGCCAACGGAACTTCCGTCTGGGATAGATCAACGAGGGGCGCTCAGCGCCCGCGAAGCGTATCAGCATGTACTGCCGCACGCTCGCGAGTGGGCAAGCGATGTGCTGCTGGAAGATATTTGTTCGGGGAATGTGCTCCTACAAAATGACGGAGTCTCATCAGGGATCACACGTGACGGCCGTCTATGCCCGGAAGGAACCTGGTTGTGCAAATTTCTTTCCAAGAAGCTCGACCTGTACTGCCTGTACCGTGTACCCCACACTGGGCGGATCTATTGGAACTACTATCCGGTAGCGCAGGGCGGCATTCCTAAGTACTCTAGCCTTCTCAACACGGAGCGCTGGATCGATTCCACCGCAATCGCGCCACGCGCTTTCGAAAAGGTTGAGGAACAGCTCGAGGGTTTTCAGACTCGGAACTTCTGGCTGACTCTCCATGATCCCAAGCGCTACAGCGGAGTATTTGTCTGGAACGCCCAATGCATCGCCGTCGCGAACGACAAGTCCCAGCGCCGCGACATAAGCGCGCAATTCAACCCGACTACAGGTGATTTCATCAAGGTTGAGAGACGCTGAAAAGGAGGGGACAAAGCGGGACAGCCTTAGAGGCTTTCGGAGAAAACGATTCCCGAACCCGGAATCAGCAACTTACAGATGCGCGATCATTTGTAAGTTGTTGATTCTTCGTTCAAGACAATTTATCTCCGACAGGCTCCTTATCTGCCCCTCCCCGATTTGCCCTTTTTTGGGGAATCCCAAATTCATTCGATCCGCCAAAACCTGAATCCAGGCTTTCCATTCTGCTCGGCGCGTTGATAGCGAAGATCATTGCGATCTGCAATCAGGCGAGCTATATCCTCCGGATTGCTGGTGCTTGAATCCATCCGCAGTAGATGATCGCCCACGAACCATGACGGGCCAGCTTTCAATCCGCCGAGCACGACATCTTCGCTGAACACGGCAACAAGGAACTAAAAGACTTCCTCGAAATCGGTGCCCTCGTATTGTTCTTTCTCGCGGCAATGAGGGCACTCCAACTCTCCTACTTCGTCTAGAGGGTCCTTAAATTCAAAGCGATGCGGAAATGTGGCGACCTCGAAAAGAACACGATGCCCGCAGTTTTTGCA
Organism: uncultured Terriglobales bacterium; assembly: GCA_964399125.1. GTDB lineage: Bacteria > Acidobacteriota > Terriglobia > Terriglobales > Acidobacteriaceae > Gp1-AA112. Next base: position 28,370 of record CAYNPS010000013.1, on the reverse strand, counting down.
TTTCAACTCCCAACCGAAGCAAATACGAGGGCGAATCATAAAGGCATTTAGCACTCAGCATTCGGCTCTCGGCAAATGCAAGCTGCGAAGCCACGGAGCCACGAAGCTAAAAGCAACGGCAAAACACGACACGGATCACACGGACCCTACGGGCACGGATTTCACGTCGATCGAAAGTTTGATTCTTCCCGCACGGGCTTCGTCTGCTTCTTTCATCGATTGTCCGGAAAGCCGTGATTCGCTTCTAGATTGGGGGACGGTTCCGCTTCAGCTATTTTTCTTGTCCGGAATCGGGAATCGTCGTTCTAGACCCGACGACGAGACTGAAGCAGGTGGGATTTTTGGAGGCAGGTCGGCTTCAATCGCCGCTTGCGTCAGTTGCGTGATCCTGTCGATCAGGTCTCTAAGACGAGACGAAAGTTGCTGTGAATTGCTCATCGATAATTCCGTTGGGGAGAGTTGCTGCACGATCACGTCGAAGAGGTTCAGCCGCTCGTGACCCGAACAACGAAGATTCAGCAGAAAAGAATCACCGGCGGAAAAATTAAAAGGACTGTGACATTGGTTATGCTCCAGCCGGCAGCTCCTGCGAGGGAGTTACCGACGTGGATACATGTACCGTCACAGTCCCTGATGCGATCACTGCTTTCGCAGTTCCAAACCCCGGCTGCACCTCGCAGTGTCCGCCGGTTTTTTCGGGTCTGGTCACCCTGCGGATCGCTCCACCGGGTTGATCACCCAGCCTACTTCGGTTCAGCAACTTGATAGTCACTCAACCTTTCGGCCGTCGACGCGAGCTAATCTAAAGATCACGACCGTAAGTGTCAACGCTAATGATTGGTGCATGCCCAATTTCAGAGCTCTGGAAAACGCTTTAGGCAACGCGCTGACCGGCGACAACTTATGCCAACGATTTTGATTACGTACTTCTTTTTCACATTCTTTCCACAACGGCAGATCGTGAAAACTTTGGGACGCGTCCAAACATTCACTTGACCTCTGAGCAGAGTTGCCGCATTTTGTGAGTAGATGTCAGTTTTTGTTGCACACGTTGATGGTGGTTCCCATGGCAGTCCCGGACCTTCCGGGATTGGCGTCGTGCTTCAGGATTCGCAAGGCGGGAAGATCCGGATCTCGAAGTGGATTGGGCACCAGGACAACAATGTTGCCGAATATGTCGCCCTGCTCGAAGCTTTGCAGCATGCTCTGAAACTGAAAGCTAAGGTGCTGCACGTTTTCTCCGACTCTCAGGTGGTAGTCCGCCAGATGACCGGCGAATACGCATGCCGCAGCCCACGGCTGTACTCGCTCCACTGGACGTGTCGCAAACTGGCCCGCTCCTTTGATTTCGCGATCTTTCACATCAACCGCGAATCGAACAGCGAAGCCAACCAACTCGCCCATCAGGCCGTCCGATTCGGCTGTCGGCCGAAACAAGCTGCTGAGCCTCTAAGCTTCTAAGCTGCTAAACAGAAGCTGCCGGCTGCCAGCTACCAGCTTCCAGCCAACACAACGGCAACGGAAAAACGAGCAGTCGGCATTCGGCAGTCAGCACTCAGCTGAAGCAACCGCAAAAGCAAAACACGACACGGATCGTGCGGATCCCATGGACAAAAGCTGTCTCAGCTGCCAGCTTCCGGCTCCCGGCAAAACAACGGCAACAGCGCGGAAAACCGGCAATCAGCACTCAGCACTCAGCTAAGGCAACAGCAAAAGTAAAGAAGCTACCAGCTTCCAGCGACGCCGAAAACAAAATACGCCCGGCACGCAAAGCGCTCCCTCGATGAGCTTGGGCACCGAGGTCGCGCTTCGTGTGCAGGGCTTCGAGAACTTACGCGCTCTTTCTTTGCGCCATGGTGGCAAAAAAGTCTTTCGCGCGCTGCTCCACTTCATCTTTGGTTAGCTCTTCTTTGCGAGTGGCGACGCCCCAAGTATGTCCAAACGGATCGGTAAAGGTGCCGTAGCGGTCGCCCCAGAACTGGTCGGCGACTGGCATGGTTTCTTTTCCGCCGGCGGAGATCGCCTGTTTGAACGTAGCGTCCACATTGGGGACATAGAGGTTGAGGGTGGTTGTAGTAGCACCGAGGGTTTGTGGCGACTTGGCATTGCCTGGATTCTGCATCTCGTCGGCGAGGAAGATGACGGAGTCGCCAATCTTCAACTCGGCGTGGCCGATTTTGCCGTCGGGCATTGCCATGCGCGATAGTTCCTGCGCGCCCAACGCCTTCTTGTAAAACTCAATCGCCTGGGCGGCGCCGCGAATCACCAGGTGCGGTGTGACGGTGTGGAATCCTGCTGGAATCGGGCTTTTTGCGGATTTCGGCATTGTGCTCTCCTCAAGAGTGTGGTTTTCGGTTGAGAAGTTTTGTCTTGATCGAGGTTGAAAGCGGAGGCCTCCTTTATACGCTCGAAGCAGAGCTGGAGCAATCAAGACACAAGCTGCTGAGCTTCTAAGCTGCTAGCTACCGGCAACGGCGAAGGAGCTGCCAGCTACCAGCTACCAGCCGAAGCAACGGCAACTGCGGGAAAACCGGCAATCAGTATTCGGCGGGAAACAGCGGCTTTCGGCACTCGGCACTCGGCATTCAGCCGTGAGCTCAAACGAACAGCTAACGCGCAAAAGCAGCAGCCAAAGACATTGAACACGGAGGGCACGGAGGTCACTGAGGTTGACGCGAGAGCTCGACATCGGCACTCGGCGAGCCGTCCGTCGTCGCAATCTACACCTTTGTTATAGGGAGTTCCTCTTAAAAACTGCACATGATGTGCTGCAATCGCGCACTCAGAGTGACGATTCGGGTTCCTTCTAAAGGTATTGAGCACTTTAGTCATCTACTTTTCCTTCGCTAACGGTGGCAAATTCAGCACTTGCAAACCCAGCACATCTCGATTGCCACCGAGGGAAGAATGAAATTTCAACTTAACAAAAGATTTTTACCCACAGTGTGGGCTCTCGGGGTAGTGACCCTACTCGCAGTGAGCTCGCTCTATGCCGCACAACCGACGATCGGACCTGAAGGTGGCGACGTTCGCACCTTTGCTTACGATCCTCAGAACCCGGACCACATTCTGCTCAGCACCAGCACTGGTCAGATGTATTCGTCCAACGACAACGGAAAGACCTGGTCGCGTTTCGCACGCATTGGCGACAGCAGCGACTACGTTCTTGATCACATCTATTTTCATCCCAGCGATTCGCGCATCATCTACGTTGCTGCATGGAGCGTCAACGGCGAGAACGGCGAACTGTTCCGCAGCGAAGATGGTGGACGTAGCTGGCAGTCGCTCAAGCAGATGAAGGGCAAGTCGATTCGCTCACTGGCGATCGCGCCCTCGAATCCGCAAATGCTCGTTGCCGGTGCGCTCGACGGCGTCTATCGCTCGAACGACGGCGGACGCAACTGGGCTCGCATCTCCACTGAGCAGATTCACAACGTTCAGTCGCTCGCGATCGATCCGAAAGATTCCAACGTAATCTATGCCGGAACCTGGCGCCTGGCCTTCAAGACCAGCGACGGCGGCGAGAGCTGGACGAAGCTTGCCAAGGGCATGGACGAAGATTCCGATGTCTTCTCGATCGCTGTCGACCCGAAGACTCCGGCCACGGTTTACGCCAGCGCCTGCACCGGCGTTTACAAGAGCGTGAATGGTGGACAGCTTTTCAAGAAAGTGGAAGCTATTCCGGTGAACTCGCGTCGCGTGCGCGTGATCAAGGAAGATCCCAGCAATCGCAGCGTGATCTACGCAGGCAGCACGACTGGTTTGTGGAAGAGCGTGAATAGCGGATTGACCTGGCGTCGCGTCTCAGCCGCGAACCTGATCATCAATGATGTGATGATCGATCCGCGCAATCCGAAGCGCGTTCTTCTTGCCACCGATCGCAGCGGCGTAATGGCCAGCAACGATGGCGGACTCACTTTCTCATCTTCCAACAACGGCTTCGCGCATCACGAGATTGCCGCGGTGCTCGTCGATAAGTCCCAGAATGACACGATGTATGCCGGCGTTGTGAACGACAAGTCGTTCGGCGGCGCCTTCATGTCGGTGGACAACGGTTCGCACTGGTCACAGCTCAGCCGCGGACTCAACGGCAGCGACGTCTTCGCGCTTGCGCAGGACGGCAATGGCCAGCTCGTCGCCGGAACCAATACGGGAATCTATCGCATGGATCCTGCAACCCGCACGTGGAGCAATGTCTTCATGACGGCTGCATGGCGTCCGTACGTGACCGATCTCCGCATCGATGGCGAGAACTGGTTCGCCGGTTCCACTTCGGGACTCCTTTACTCGCATGACAACGGACGCTCGTGGCAGGTTCAGCGCAACACGGGCAAGGAACCGATCGCGATCGTTCGCAGCAGCGCGAACCGCGTTGCCGCAGCCGGATATCGCACGATCATGACTTCGAGCGATGGCCGCAGCTTCGCTCAGATGCCTGCACCCTCGGTTTCCGTGATCACGGGAATGCTCCTCGATCAGGATTCAGCTCTCTGGGTTTCGTCACCCGAAGGTTTGTTCCGTGAGAAGTCGGTGGGCGGATGGGAGTCGGTGAAGACCAACCTGCCTGACGCCAGCATCAAGGCTCTCACCTACGACCAGCGTACGCGTCGCATGTACGCAGTCGTGGATTCGTCGAACGAAGTGTTCGCCAGCAACGACGGCCGCAACTGGAAGTCGGTGTACGAGAGCGGATATCAGGTGCACGAGCTTGTGCCCGCCGGCAACAACCTGCTGGTGGTCACGAAGTACGACGGCATCATCAACTCCGACGCCAGCGACCTCAACGCCAAGCTGAGCGCCAACATCACGAAGTAAGACTCCTGAATTAACTATCTGGTGGCGGGACCTGAATTAGGTCCCGCCTTTTCTCTTGCTCGCTGCATCATTGCGCCTGAATATCGATCACTAACAAGTTAATGACATATTGATTCTTCAGCGCCTTCGCGAGATCGATATTGCGCAGCACGATCATCTTCACGCTGGTTTTGCTACCGAGCGCCGCGAGCTGTTTGGCTGCTCTCGTCGCCTTCAGGCAGAGCGCCTGAAGCGGCTTTCCTATATCGGGACTCGTGAATGTGAACGTCGCTGGATTGTTTGAGGTGGGTTGCAGATTGATTGCGCTCACAGTGCCGGCGACGGAGACGTAATTCTCGTCCTGCCCATCCATTCCAGTGAACGTCAGAGTATCTTTCGCGGAGTCGTACTGGACTTTGATTCTGTTGTCCTGATCATTCAAGTTGTGCGGGCTGGTCCAGGTGTGGATCGATGGCTGATCGGGAATGTCGACGTCGAAAGCCTGCATTGTTCCGTTGATGGAGACTGCGCGCACCGGATGAATTTCGAAAATGTGCGCATCGTCGCTAGGCTGAAATCCGGGATGCTCAAACAAACAGCGGAAAAATCCACTCACTTGCAGCGTCGCACCGACGCTACTTTGAAACGTGGAGAGCCAGGCCTTTGCGTTCTGCAATTCGCAAGGGACGTGCGGCTGAAGCTGCTTTACGCCGAGATCGAAGTGGATATCGCCGTCGCCTTCCAGCGTGTACGCACCGTTATTTGCGGCGAGACGAATCTGCCGTTGAGCGGGGGCAGTGAGGCGAACGAGCTGTTTCTTAAGCAGCGTTCCCGTCACGGTAACGTCCTGCAGGCCGGCAAGCTGGGAGGCATTGGGAACGATAATCGTCTTCGGAGTGCCAGTACCAATCTTGTACGCGTTGACCAACGCTGAGAGCGTGTTCGCGTCGAGAGCTTTTCCCTTTAGACCCGCCGCACCCGGCGAACTCTTGGTTGGCTTCGGTGCTTTCTTCTTCTTAGCAGTGTTTGCTTTCGGCATATTACTCCGTGTCCGAGCAGTGCGAGTCCTGCTCGGGGGCTCCAGCAGCTTAGGAGCTTAGCAGCTTCTATCAACGACAAACGCTATCAAGGTGAATCGTTGGAGCGGGACGAGACGGCAGCGGCAGATGTCGCTGCGCCATCGCTCCTTCCAGGGAATCTGGATCAGGCAAGCGAGGATCCGTAGCGGAGCGGTAGAACTCGTCGTGCTCAGCGTTCTCGAGGGTCACGAATTGGAAGCCTTTGGACTTATAAAGACTCAGGAGTTTCGGGAGCATCTCGGCGTCAAAAGCGCCTATGTGCATCAGAAGCACATAAGGGATGTCGCGCCCGAACAATGTGTTTGACAAGCTACGGTAGTAGTCGGCGCTTTGATCTGCAGCTTTGAGATAACTTTCTCCGAGCGCCGCGATTGCTGCAGCATCGCCTTTGCTTTTGCAGCGTGCATAGGGTTCGTTCCATTCATAATCGGCAAAGCTCATTGTGACGGCGGCGATTTTGTATCCGTGTTCGGCGAGAAAGTCGCGAAAGCCCGCTCGTTTTTCTGGCGTGTCGCCCTCGGCAAGAAACGGATACCGAAACCAGTGCCAGTCTGCGTCTTTCATGCGCTCGCTCAGGACTGACTCATTTCGCATTACATCCTGCTCGAAATCGGTCAACGAAGTCTGGTTTAAGTTCAGGTGTGACCAGCCATGATTCCCGAGTGGACTACCGGCCGCCCGCCAGGCATCCAGTACCGCTGCATCGCCAGGATTCTTGCTGATTGCGACGCCATTCACGAATCCAAAAATGGGCGGTAGTTTGGCGTCGCGCAACGCCTTCAAAATCTTTGAAGCGATCTCGATTCGTGTCTCACCGGGCGGCAACGGGCCATGGTCAGGCAGATCGTCAAAGGTAATCGCAAGCTGTGGCGGCTTGGACGCGACTTGAGCCGGCGCCGTGGAGATGAAGCAACCCATCCCAGCAAGAAGCGCAATCGCGCAGGACAAGGCTCTGAAGGCCCGCGGCAAAGTTCTAGAAGCGTTGCTAATTAAAAACGGAGCCAACTTGATCTCCTGAAGCTGGATTTAACCAAACATAATAATGAGACCCCAGCCTCGTTGGTCCAATATCCCAGCTGCCACCGTTAATTTCAGCCCCCGTTACGACGTTAATTTCGGGATCTATTCTCCGTCTAACAGGCAGACCGATGTTAATGCTTACCGCCTATTGCCAATAGGATGGGATATAGGAACATTCATCTAACATGCGGGTTGTGAACAACATGCGAACCTGGCTCACGATTTATCCGCTTTCCATTTTGGTCTTAGCGGTAGCGTCCGCTTATTCTGCAAATTCACAAGTTTCGACAGGCAATTCAGAAACGGCTGCGGTCTCGACAAAGGCTGCTCCACCCGTTCTGCCCTCCGCTCCGGGATCGCTCACTGCGGAGCAGATTCGTGACCTCATCCAGAAAGTCGCGGCGAACGACATGGAGAACGATAAGCGCCAGCGCGACTATACCTACATTGAACGCGACGTGGAAAACAGCCTGGACGGCAAGGGAAACACTAAGTCCACCGAGACGAAAACCTACGAGATTCTGAACATTTACGGCGAGCAGGTGCAACGGCTCATCGAGAAGAACGACAAGCCCATCTCAGAAAAAGAAGCTGCCAAAGAGGAAGAAAAGATTCAGAAGATCATCAATAAGCGGCAAAACGAGTCCGACAAAGATCGTCAGAAGCGCGAAGAAAAGGAAGCTAAAGAGCGCGAAGAGGGACGCCAATTCGAACGCGAGATCGCCGACGCCTACAACTTCACGCTGCTGGGCACGGAATTGGTCGGCGGACGCGAAGCCTGGTTAATCTCTGCCGAGCCGCGTCCCGGCTTCGTCCCACATATGAAGTACGCGAATTATCTATCCAAATTCCATGGCCGTATCTGGATCGATAAAGCCGACGTACAGATGTCCAAAATGGACGTCGAGGCATTAGATACGGTGTCGTGGGGACTCTTCCTTGCCCGCTTCCATAAAGGCTCGCACTTTATGATCGAGCAAACGAGGATCAACGACGAAGTCTGGCTCCCCCGCGAAGTCGCATTTAAGATCGACGTTCGCTTCGCTCTACTCAAGAGCTTCAACATGGACGCGGAACAAACCTTCCGCGACTACAAGAAATTCCGCACCGATTCGAAGATCATTAGCGTAAGCGAAGCACAGAATCAAAAATAGAAACGCACGTGCTGCGCTCATCGCTGTGCCATGAGTGGGGCTTACAACGTTCCGAAGCTGCGTGGCTTCGCGATTCGTTTATCTCACCTTAAGCCCGTACTTCTGAGTCATTGGCGGGACGATTCCATTCATGCGCAGATACTCGACTAACTGCCCGTAGTGATCCGTGATGTGCCAAACAGAAACTACCGAAATGCCCAGCTTAGTATTTGGCCCAGCATATCGTCCCTCGATTCGGTCCAGCGCGTTCTCCGGAGCAAGCGTTGCGAGCACGCGATTGGAATAGTCAAACGAGTCCTTCAGATACTTAATCAGTTCAGCTTTTGTCCTGGCCGGATCATGACCACCTTTTTCACAATCATCCGGGGGCTTCTTTCCTTCGAACTCATTGAAGAAGGCAAATTGCGCGCACGCCACGTGTTTCACCTGCTCGCCAAAGCTGCGAGCATCGTCGAATTTCCCTGCTGTCGGAATGTAGCTGTACTTATCCTCGGGCATCGCCTCTGCGACGCCAAGAAAGCTGCCTTCGACGAACTTCAACGATTCTCCGACGCTGTCAGCAATACTCGTCGGCACGTCTCCCAAAAATGAGTGTTGCCGGGTTTTTGTGCCGGCGCTCGGATCGGCTTTGGCCTGTGCAGCGCAAATCGCGGTGCATGCCAGCATTACGAGAGCGATTCTTAGCTTCATCAGTCCTCCCGGAATCCATTTTGCCCATTCTGTATACCAGGAATGAGACGTTTTTCGTTTGTGTGTAGAAGCAGTTTGGGAGAACCAGCTTTCACGGCTCGCTGATCACCGATCCGATATTGGCCACATTGTCTCCCTTATTCATTGTGGGAACGGAGCAGATATATAGAACTACACCGGCATTTGGCGCGCGGGCTTCCCAAATCGTTTTGCCGAAAAAGTCGGTTACGTAGCCGATCTTCATGCCTTCTGCGACGTAAGTGCCGCGCTCGACCGACGGGTAGAAGATGCCGGTGCTCTCACTGGTCACGCTCGAGATTTTTCCGATCCAAACCGGATGCTCCACTGCACTCGCCTTGCCGGGCAGCATCTTGAGATAGCGCATCACGTTGTAACAGCCATCAACCAGAGCTTGAACATCATCAGCGTCCGTCGTGCCTGAATAGCCGGCCTCGACTGCGATTGCGGGCTTGCCGCGTGTGCTGGCGGTGCTGTCTAGATAGCGTGAGGCATTCGGATCCTTTGGGCGATCGGTCACGAAAATGATGTGATCGAGACCGAAGGCGAGCACCATTCCGCGCGAGGCGCTGTCGAGCCGTTCGTTACCGGTTTTGGACCAGTAGGAGTAAGGACGCAGGCTCTCATCGAGATCGCCCCCGTGGAGATCGATCAGATAATCGCATTTCTCCACGACCTCTTTCGTGATCACCGCGAGGGCCCGGTCTGTTTGCGTGCCGTTCGGATTGCCGGGATAAAAACGGTTCATGCTCTTTCCGTCTATGGGATTCACATGAGGAACTTTCTTTTCGAACGATGCCAGGTTCACAAGTGGAACGATGATCAGGGTTCCAGAAATATCCTGGGGGTCGACGCTCTGAATAACGCTCTCCAGCGCGATGATCGAGGCGTACTCAGTCCCGTGCGCCCCAGCCACCAGTGCCAAAGTGGGACCGGGTCTCGTCCCCTTCACCACCACTACAGGGATATTAGTGCCAGGATCGACTCCTGCCGGTACCTCCAGATAACCGGTGGCCTTCTGCCCGGGAGCTGCGGTCGCGGTTCCGACAGAGAGATTAGCCGCCAGTGTCGATGCCGTGAATCCCAGAACGATCAAGAGAAGAAAGGATGAGCGCATCAAAGAGTCTCCGATTTGCAGCACACATACTACCGGACGAAGTTAGGGAGAGTTTCAAGATTGTCGTTGCCGCTAATTTCCTGCGCAGCGAACTCTTCCGCCGCGCGCGAACCTATGTCAGGTGATCTGGACCCTCCCCTCCCCCCTCCTGTTTTGGGAAAAATTTGTTCTAGACAAAGGACTTAGTCCAATTTCTTTCCTGTTTTTCTCGATTTAGGAATACAACATCTTGTATTTGCAAAAATCGAAGTCCGAACATCTTGGGATAAGACCTCGCAGCAAATCACGGTTTTTGTGCTGTACTGCGCGCCCGGACACCCTGTAATCTGAATCGAGGCTCCGCAAGGCTCCCGTTTCGGAGCGTCGCGTCGTCGCTCTCCGCATTCTGATCACGCCCATACTTCTGTGCTATGACGAAACGGGCGAAAGTCAAGCGAAATCGGCAGTCAGCAAACCCATACCCGGAAAAGCATCCTAAAATGGCGGAGTGCGGACATTAAGAGGAATACTCGCTGTCCTCGTTATATGCGTTTGGTCAGGCTTCGCGTCGCAATGGCAGGATCGCATTGAGCTTTCCCACTTCCTGACTGATGACGCCGCACTCAACACACTGACAATCGCGTATTGGCCGACATATAGGCAAGTTTTGTACGTGTCTGGCTCGGGAAAATTGATTGCCCAGAGCTACCCAGGTCTAAGCTTCTCCAAGCAATATGGACTCTTTCCGACGTGCAAAGCTGTGATTAGCCCGGAAAAAGTTAGGGATGTAATCCGCTTGATGATTCAAGTGCGCTTTTTCGATCTCCCCGAGAAGAGCTTCGTGTATGCGACTGCCTCCGATGACATGGAGGATTTTGAGAAGGAATTGCAAAAGCATTCGATAGCTCTCGACGATGGAAATATTCATGCTCAACGGGACTTTGCCGCCGGTACTTATTTGGGCAAACAAGAATCGGTTCCGCAGGAGTTCGTTGCTATTGAAACAGTCTTGCAGCGGGTAATGAAGGAAACATTAAAAGACGCGTCGTGCAGGCTGGACTACTACGTGCACCCTCCGTCCATTTACTGGCGATAAACTCTGCGTCACCCGCACCGCCAAGACAAATGCTTTCTAAAAGCACGCAGGCTGAGGTCGGGAGTGGTGCTACTCCGGTGACAAAAACCTCTACTTAATCCAGCTCGCCTGACAACGGGCGATTGCTGCTGCTCATCTCCTTAGAACAAGCTCAGCTTCAGTCTTCTTCGGAGGTTTTCAATGTCCAGCGCTGCTGCTCGTCCTCATATTCCATTCGGCCTTTTCAGCGCGGCTGTTCTCGGTTTTGCAACGTTGCTGACTGGGTGCGGGAGCACCGGTTCTTCCACGACTGCCAACAGTCCATCAACTCCCACCACACCGCCTGCGCAAACCGGTTCTGGAGGAAGCGGAGGATCAAGCGGTTCGACGGCGCCGGGTGGTTCCTCCGGCGGAACAGGATCGAGCACGGGATCAACCTCCGGCTCCAATACAGGATCGGGAAGCAGCGGGAGCGGCGGCGCTACCGCCGGGAGCGGCTCGGGGACAGGAAGCAGCTCGCCCGGTTCTATTTCGGGAACCGTGATCAATGCCATGACCGGTGCACCGGTAACCGGAAAAGTTGTTGTGGGACTGGAGAGCGGATTCGGCGATCCGACGATCCTGAGGACCGTGACCGCCGACGCCCAGGGGCATTTCCGCTTTGACAGTGTCGAGCCTGCCGCGAATGGGTGGATGATCGCCGTATCGGCCAGCAGCTCCGACGGCAGTCTATTCGCGGTCAGCTATCTGGTTTCTGCAGGCGCGCCTGTAAATCAAAGCAGCCAGGGCGATCAGATCGTCGCCGGAACTGACGTGGGGAACATCGCCGTGTTTCCAAGCGCGACCAAAACTTTGACGGTCATCGCAACTTCGCAGGACGCGAGTGGGGCATCACAGGACATCGAAGTCGCTGTCAACCCGCTGCGAACCTTCACCTTTGATCGGGATGTTCAAGTGCCATGGCTGAATGTGCCAACGCCATTCTCGACTTCGGCCACCACGACGGGTTGCGACGGCCCGGGATCCTGCGGAATGCAACAACTGCAGGTGCCCAGTGGAACTGTCGAGTGGGCAGTGTATGACCATAATGGGAACCATTTCCAGCCGTTCACCGCGCCCAACAATTACAGCCTTCTCGTAAATGCGCATTCCAAATCGACCGGAGATCCAACTTGAAATCCCCATACGCTTGAAGCGATTCCGAACGATTCGAGCTTTGCAGACGCGCATTTCACAAACTGCACACCCTGACAATGAAGACTGGTAGAAATCGCTGTATTGCCATCGCCATGGCTCAACGTACACGGAATTCAAGCAGATGGCACAATATGCAACGTGTCCAATTCGGATGTGAATCGAGGCAGACCGCGCTCATGGCGTGTCTTCAAGTGGCTCATAACGTCGGTTGTGGTGCTTATCGCAGCCGGCGCCATATTCCAATTCGCCATGAGCCAATGGGACAACCATCATTATCCTCCTCGCGGGCAGCTCGTCGACGTCGGTGGCCTGCGTCTTCATATCAACTGCACGGGCACTGGCGATCCCACGGTGATCATGGAGGCAGGTCCAAACGATTCACTCGTTAGTTGGCAACTGGTTCAACCCCAGATCTCTAGATTTTCTCGTGTTTGTTCTTATGATCGCGCCGGCTTTGGTTGGAGCGATGCACCGAACGAGCAACGCACCAGCTCGAATGTGGCTGACGAACTGGACCGCCTTCTCACACTCTCTGGAGTTCCTGGCCCTTATGTTCTCGTTGCGTTTGAGTACGGCGCGCTCAACCTGCGCATGTTCACCTCGCGACATCGCGAGCAGGTAGTGGGCATGGTGCTTGTCGATCCGGTCCATCCGGATATGCACCATCGGGCCCCATTCACCCGTGCTACGAGCACTCCTGACAGGTTTCATCACTTTGTATCCGCCGCTCGTTACCAAGCCATCATTTGGAGCGTGCCACTAGGAGTGCCGCGAATTCTCGGCTGGTGTCGCCGAGCTTACGTGTTCCCGAATGAGCCCAACGAATGGACTCAGTTCGCGCCCGAAGCTGCTGCTCAATATTGTCGGCTGCGAGCCTGGCGCACGGAGGCGGCACAAGCCGCAGACGAGGATGGCTCGATGCCAGCCAAGACTGGCCCCTTCGGCGATATGCCGCTGGTCATCCTTTCGCACGATCCACAGGCCGGAGCGTTTCGTCGCTTCTTTCCTCCGGCAAAGGCAGCCCAGGCAGAGGACACGTGGGCTGAGATGCAGGAGGAATTACGAGGCCTGTCAACAAGAAGCAAAAGGATCGTTGCAAAAGGAAGCGATCGCTATGTGCAGATCTATCGTCCGGAGTTAGTAGTCGCCGCAGTGCGGGAAGTTGTCAACGACGCACGCGGGTCCGCGCGATTTGAAGGGAATCAAGAGACAGAGTACAAGTGAGCTGAAAGCTTCGCCGGCAGGATGTTCGAGGACGTAGGCGTGCCCTTTTGGTCTAAGGCGATTCCGCAGAGTTCCATCCAGTATGAGGGTTCCAGCCGGTCCCGACCATACAGCGTGGAACGACGGGTCATAAGTAGTGGACATGCTTCTCCTCACACCGCCTGGGTTCCCGGCCAGAAGTTTACTGCGCCGCAGTCGCCTCTGTCGGTAGCACATTTACCAGCCGCAACTTGTGCGCCTTGCCTTTGTTGTCCTGGATGTAAAGGTCGTTGGCGTCGAGGAAGAACTTCACGGGAGCGTTTACCGAAATGGGAAACCCCTTCTCGTTGTTCTTTAGCTTGACGTCGTCGCCTTCATAGAGGGACTTGTCCGCCTGGATAAAGTAGTACCTGATATATACGCCGTGTTTGGGAGGCTTTTTGCCAAGCTCACCCGATTGGCGAGCGACGTGCTCCTTTGACACTCGCGTGAGGACACCGCTTTTCCAAGCAGAATTTGGGATTTTGGCTTCAGCCATCGCTGAAGCCAGAACGAGCAAAGAAATGCAAATGTATTTCATGTATTTGTTCGAGATTAAAGACCAGAAATTGAGATTGAAGACCAGAAATAGAAGATAGCGCGCCTTGATGACGACTATCAATAGTCGTCCGTCGGTCGTCAGGGTGGTGGCGCATGGGTTTTCGATGTTGATCGGCACTCGAAATGTGGCACCAGCATGACCTGAGGCCCGCCACTCGCCCAAGTTTGAACCTGTTAGCTGATATTCATCTTTCTCCGGACTTCCCCGTCGGCATCTCCGCCATCCAAACATCTCCATACGCACAAAGCGGACGCGGAGCAAGGGTATGGATCGTCGCAATTTTCTACGCCGATTGCTAGGGACGGCTGGCGGAGTGCTCCTGGCTCAGAATTCAAATTTTCTCAACCAAGAATTGTTGGCAGAGGCGCGGAAAGGCGCCGATCTCGCCGGCTCTGCAAAGAGCGTGATCGATCACATTGTGGTGGTAATGATGGAGAACCGCAGCTTCGATCATCTTTTGGGATGGTTGCCGAATGCCGATGGCAAACAGGCGGGTCTCACTTACGTCGACTCGCAGGGAGTTGCGCACCAGACCTATCCTCTCGCACCCGATTACACGGGTTGTCCGCATCCCGATCCTGACCATTCTTATAGCGGCGGGCGGGTTGAGTATGACAACGGACAGATGGACGGTTTTCTCCGTGCGGGGCAGAACGATGTCTACTCAATCGGCTATTATGTCGAGCAGGATCTTCCTTTCTACAGCGCACTGGCCCGGAACTACACGTCGTTTGACCAATACTTCTGCTCGATCCTGAGCTCGACGTTCCCGAATCGGATCTTCCAGCACGCCGCCCAAACCGATCGTCTGAGCAATACAGAAACGATCTCGACGCTCACGACGATCTGGGATCGGCTCGCACAGGCGGGAATCAGCGCTCGCTATTACTATTCCAATATTCCCTTTCTGGCGCTTTGGGGCGCGAAGTATATCTCGATTTCTACGATGTACCCGCAGTTCCTGGCGGACGCTGCATTAGGAAATCTGCCGGCAGTCTCCTTCATCGATCCGCGCTATACCACCGTAGATACGGGCGATGGAAACGATGACCATCCCCATGCCGACATGCGCGCCGGCGACCAATTCATTGCCGACGTTTTTCATGCAGTCTCAAGTTCTCCCGCCTGGCCCACTACCGTACTCATCTTCACCTTCGATGAATGGGGAGGATTCTTCGATCATGTTCCGCCTCCGCGAGTGATTGCACCGAATAACGTGGATCCCGATCTAGTGAATGGAAACGCTCTTCTTGGCTTGCGCATTCCGCCAGTGGTGGTCTCGCCATTTTCACGAGGAAACCCGGCGAGCCCGCGCGTGATGCACCGGGTTTTCGATCACACGTCCATTCTCAAGCTGATCGAATGGCGTTTTGGACTGGACCCGCTTACGGCGCGCGATGCCTCGGACCAGATTGGGAATCTCAAAATAGCACTCGATTTCCAGCAGCCAGATGCTTCGCTTCCGAATCTTCCTGCGCCGCTATCGTACGTCCCCGTCGCGTGCGCACAGGGCAACGTATTCGGAGACACCTTCGGCTCAGGAGAATCCGTCGACATGCAAAGCCTGCAAAATCTGGCGGCAAGCTACGGCTGGCCCGTGTAGGACAGAGGAATCCCCTCAGTACGAGCCTTGCTTGCTTTCGATCCCAGTCTCAATGTGCAGGCGGATGCGCCATGATTCTCGATGGATCTAGCTTGCCGTCGGCTCCGCTGGTAAGTGCGATGAAATCCGGATCGTTATGGATTGAGGCAAAGACCGCGTCGACGCGCGCTTCCATCATTTCTTCGGAACGCACAGCCTGAAAGCGCTCGTATTCGAAGAAATGACGTTTGAGCAGACTCAATGCCTTCGCGCGATTCCCAGTTTGGGCATAGATTGCTGCCAGATTGTAGGAAGCCGGAAGCAGCGCTTCGTTGGTGGCAGCAATCTTCAATGCTTTGTCGCCATGACCATTGCCGGCCATGAACGCTGCCGCGAAGATCAAGTTGTAGGCGTCATTTGGATCGAGCGCCAATGCCTGTTTCACATACGTGTCGGCTTTGGCGTTGTCGCCTTCCGAATTCCAGTAAACCGCCAGGTTTCTGTACGCGAGCGCCAAGGGATACGTTTCGACCGAGCGTTCCATCAGAGCGAGTCCCTTGGTAAATTCGCCATCATGGATCGTCATCTTTCCCAAACCATGCAAGGCGACCGCACGCGACATCGGATCGGCCTGCATATTCAGGATGGACTGGAAGACCTCGCGCGCTTTATCCCATTCGCCCGTGTAATGGCGGAACACTTCGCCCAGATAACGCAGCGGAGTTGGATCGGCAGGATCCATCGCGTGCGCTTGCTGATACAGATGTTCGGCCTTTAGATAATCGCCGGCGAGCTCCGCCTGCAAGCCGTCGCGCATCGTCTGTTCAATCGCAGCGCTCTTTTGGCGATCGAAGATCGGCGGCTCCGGAATTTCTCCGACCTCGACGCCTAGCTTCTTTAACTCCTTCGCCGCCTCTTTTGCCTTTTTGGGAAACATGCATCTCTGATCGGCTACATCGCGGTAGAGAGGAATGGCAGCATCTTTGTCGGACTTTGCAGTTTCTTTTGCTGCCTTGAGCTTATTTTCGAGGGCATCTTCGCGTTTCTTGATCTCGCCTCCCAACAGCTTCTCAACGTCCTCGACGTGAAGCATGCCATTCTTGTTCTCAAGCTTGCTGATGACCGATCCATCGGCCGTTGCGAGCACCGCGACAGGCAGCTTGTCTTCGGCAGCGAACTTCGTGCGAAACTCCGAGCTTGGATCGGCTACTTCCATAGCAACGCACTGCGACGCATACAGCGAGAGCGGACGGGAGACGCGCAAGCTGGACTTCTGCAGCTCATCCTGCGAGGAGGGAACCAATAAAGGACCAGTCCACCGGCAGTCGCAGGCTCTTGCGGCTTCGCGAGCTTCCAGGGCACGTAATAGACCTGCTGCGGCATCGACATGCCTCCACCCGCAGGGGCCATGCCGCCCATTCCTCCTCCACCGCCGCCACCGCAGGTCGCCAAGGCTGAAGATGAGAAGAAGATCGCAACAGTTGCGGACAAGAACGCGGCGGCAAATTTTGTTTTCATTTTCGTGAGAGACTTACAGAAATATTAGGGCAGTTAAACCCAGAGTCAATGCCAGAGTCGCTGCTTTTCGAAGCAGGGCGGGATGAAAAGTGCCGATCCGTTGAGCAATAATGCAGCTCTTACAAGCGAGAGCCCAAATGAGTGATGCAGCGCCGGAAGCACTGATTGTCAGCTTTCTTGAATGGTTAGTCAGTGCTGATAGAACGTATCAAGAAGTAATGGAGGCCTGGCGGACCTCATGTCCCAGACTTCCAGTATGGGAAGATGCGAATGATCGTGGACTCGTCAGTCGAGAACATGTGAACGGGCGCACGATGATTAAAGCATCACCTTCTGGTCTCGCCCTCCTCGAACAGTACAGGAATTCGCGGCGGTCAGCCGCTGCGCGGAATCTCTCGCAGATTTGAGGGGATTACCTGCCCTCTCCACGCTTCAATGCTTCATACTTTTTCTAAATGGAATTCAGAACTGATCTCACGCGACGACTTGGGCTGTTGCATCCGATCATTCAGGCGCCGTTGGCAGGCGGAGGAGACACTCCAGAGCTGGTCGCGGCAGTTTCGAATGCGGGTGGGCTTGGATTCATCGGCGCCGCCTACCTGACACCAGAGCACATTGCGAGCATTGCGGCCGCGGCGCGAGCGAAGACTCCGCGTCCATTTGGAATCAATCTATTTGCTCCGCAGACGCAACCTGCGCAGCCAGGAATCAGCTTTCCGAAGACGATGATTGCGCGGCTCGGTCCATACTTCGCCGAGCTTGGCTTGCCGCTGCCGACTGCGGCACCCTCTCCTACTCCTCGCTTTGCCGAGCAGCTTAGGGCCGCCTCGGAAAGCGGTGCTTCGTGTTTCAGCTTTACTTTCGGACTGCTGCCCGCGGATGCGGTGGCCAGGATCAAGGCGAAGGGGATGTTCCTGATTGGAACGGCGACAACGGTCGAGGAGGCGCTGCAGCTGGAGAAGTTGGGGGTCGATGCGATCGTCACGCAGGGCAGTGAGGCTGGAGGACATCGTGGGACCTTTGCGACTGACTTTGCTGAAGGCATGGTGGGCACCATCTCGCTCGTACCGCAAGTGGTTGATGCAGTCCGGGTTCCGGTGATCGCCTCCGGAGGCATCATGGACGGACGCGGTATCGTTGCTGCTCTAGCGTTGGGAGCTCAGGCTGTTCAGATGGGAACGGCGTTTCTCATCTGCGACGAGGCTGGCGTTCCAGATGTATACAAGCAGGCAATCCTAAACGCGCGCGAAGATCAGACCCGCATTACGCGCGCTTTCTCCGGTCGCCCAGCGCGGGGAATCGTAAACCGCTTCATGACCGAAATAGATGAAGACGAGGGTTCCATTCCGGATTTCCCGATTCAGAACACCTTGACGCGTCCGCTGAGAACCGCCGCAGCTAAGCAGGGAAAGGCCGAGTTCCTATCGCTCTGGGCAGGACAGGGAGTGAGACTGGCGCGCAGGCAATCGGCAGCGGAGTTGATCGAGCTTCTGGCCCGCGAGATGGCAGAAGCAGTGAAGCGGCTTGGGTAAGACAAGCTGTGGATCTACAGGCCGCGGAGCCGCGAAGGTCAAGTCCACAATTGAAGGAGAAATCCACGCTCCTGCCCCAGCCTCTTCAGCAATCACTTGCTAAGCCTGAGCTGCCGCGAGTTGCTTCTCGTTCGCGCCCATAATTAAGAGCCAGAACATCATCGCTACTTCTCCGAACATCACCGGTTGAGCGAATTTGAAGAGCTGGCCCTCGTAGGTGGGCAAAAAGATACCAGTAACGCTGAGTGCCAGATAGGGAAAACAGTTGGCGATCAACCAGACTCCGAGAAAGCGCGGAAGGAAACGTGACTTGTATACCAGGAATCCGAAGGGAAGCAGCCACAGTCCCCAGAAGATTTCGTTCGCCAGCACGCCTTGGTGGTGGAGGCGAAGGAAAAACATCGCGAAGGCTTCACGCTGAGGTTTGTCGAAGATCGAGAGGAAGTCTGCGCCGCGGACGAAGAGCAACGTGCCGGCGTCATTCACCGTGTTCATAAATGAGAGAGGTGTGACCATCAGTCCGCCGAGGATCACCATCAAGACCGCGAGTGTTTCGTCGACTCTCTTCAACAGCCGATACAGCGCGAAAGTGAGAAAGAGGAACAAAACACTTGCGACAAGGTCGGTGAAAATTCCAAAACGGAAAAGAGACTCATGCGCTGCGATGTTGCTGGCTGTGGCCGCCGCGTCGCCACTCACAACCAAGACATTGGGAATGTATACGAGACGCACTATACCGACAGCGGACGCCAAAACGTACAACGCTCCTGCGATGCGGGCATCTTTGCTAAGCGAGCTCATAGGTCCTCCAAGCTTGAGGAGTCTAGCGCGAATTACGCGGAAATCATGGGAACGGTTCAGAGTTTCAGGGCTTGCGCTGGCCATGATCTGGGACGAATGGGAGACAACAGTGAGTGCGTGGGGTTAAAGGTCAGGCCGCCGCGCGACGGGGCATGCTGGCCTCTTCGGCGGGGAGGAAGATACTGAATACAGTTCCGCGTTGTTTCGGACCGGTGCTGCTTTTCAGCCGGATAAAGCCACCGTGTTTTTCCACGATGCCTTGCGAGACCCAGAGGCCAAGACCCGTACCTTTTTCCGCCTTGGTGGTGAAAAACGGTTCGAAAAGATGCGGGCGATGTTCGGGATGAATGCCTTCACCGGTGTCGCCGATTACCACACGGACTCCCGGCTTCCTTGAGTTCGACCACTCCTGTGACCAGTACACTCGAAGTCGCAGAAGTCCGTTGTTAGGCAGCGCTTCGATGGCGTTGCCGACGAGATTGGAAAAAACCTGGCGCAGCTCGTTGGCGTATCCGTGAATACAGCCGTCGAAGCGAATCTCTCGTTTCACTTCGAGGTTCTTGCTGCGAATCGCGCTTGCATAAAGGAATAGAGCGGAGTCGATCAACTCTGCCAGGTTCACGTCACTTGGCGCCGTCGACTCGCGATAAAACGCAAGTGTTTGCCGTGTAATGTGCGCGACCCGCGCAAGTTCCTCCTGCGCAGTGTGCGCGTAAGTGCGAACGGAGTCGGGAATTGTTTCTGTTTCGATGAGATAGATCAGGTTCGTCAAAGCGGCCAAAGGATTGTTGATCTCATGGGCGATGGAAGCCGCAAGCCGTCCCGTCGCGGCAAACTTTTCCGAGCGGCGCAGAGCCGCTTCGGTTCGCAGGCGTTCTTCGATATTGAAGAGCGTGACCAGCAGCCCGGCGCGTTCCATATTGGGAAGTACGAGCGGGCTTGTGCTTAGCAGAAGATGAATCGATTCATTGTGCCTGCGCAGGCAGACCTCCGTACCGCGAAACTCGTGGCCGCCAAGTGCCTGAGAGACGTCGAAGAATCGTTGCTCCGGCTCTTCGCTGTCAGGGAGGTGATTGATGATCTCCAGCCGGATGACGTCTGCGAAGCGGCGGAGAAGCGGATTCCCGAAACACAAGTCCTCGAAGGCGCGATTGCAGTGGAGAACGATGCCATTGTTGTCGCAGACGGCCATCGGTTCGCTGGCATTCGAGAGGATGAGCCTAGCCAGCCTGCCGTCAGCGACGATCTGCTCGTTGCGTTTCTGCTCGGAGAGATCGGTCAGCACCATACAGATCGCTCTAGCGCCGAACTCGACGCAACTGCGCGCCGAAACAAAAACAGGGACCTGCTCGCCAGTGCTGCGGGTCAGCGTGAGCTCGCAGCGTCCGCCGGAATCGTTGCGCGCTTCACGGAATATGGCGTCGAACTGGCTGCGTTCCGATTCGGGAACGAAGGCGAAGATCGAAGCTCCAATCACCATGCCCAGAGGACGCGCCAGCAGATTGGCGGCGGCTTTGTTCGCAAACAGAATGGTTCCCGCAGAATTTACGGTGATTGCTCCCTCGTCCATTGCTTCAACGAAGACGCGGTAAGCATTCTCTGTTCCAGCTAGCGTGAAGACTTGTTCCTGCCCTGTGCCCGAGACGACAATGGCATCGACACCGCCGCCGCGAATGGCTGCGATTGTGTCCTCGCACTCCTGCAGGCGCGCTCGCAAGTCTCTGAGTTCATCAGAGAGGCGATTTATTTCGGCCGTGCCGGGATCAGCCCTTTTTTGCCTTGGTGCTGCCATACGGGGTAATCGGGATTCCGAGCTTATGCAGGACGTGAGTCGCATCTTCGCTGATGCCAATGAAGGCGCGACGAGGCGGCGGCTCGAGCTTTATCAAGCTGGGAGCAGCGACGATGTTGTCCTCACGTGCCATTCCTGGCTCCTGATACAAATCGATGACCTCAAACTTGCATCGCCCATCGGGGAACATGGAAGCGACCTTACGCACCATCTGAATCGCCTGTGACGACTTCAGAGTCGTGCCGGCCACGTAAAGGCGGAGCCAGTACGGCGTCATGCCGCGCGCAAGATCATCTCCTCCAGGCTCACGTTCTTTGGCGCGGACCGCCCGTGGCATCGCTCGATCGCTCCCTCGAAATCATCTCCTGGCAGCAAAGCTTCGCGCCGGTTTCAGGTCCAGGCCAACCAGCACACGCTCGGTGTTCGACAAGTCTCCGATAATTTTCTTAATTGGAGTCGGCAGGCGGCGGACCAGAGTGGGAACAGCGACGATCTGATCGCCGCGCGCCAGTTGCGGATTCTCAAACAAGTCGATGATTTCGATGCGATAGCGCCCGCCCATGTGCTCCTCGCAGAGCTGCTGCAGATTGCTGAAGGCCGCGATCGAGTTGGGCGTATTCCCTGCCACATAAAGGCGCAGCTCCCATTCCATGACTTTCTCCTTTGCGCCCGGTTTTGCCGCTTTGCCGGCTCGACCAGCGCTTCCATTACGAGAGCTCTGCGTCCTTCCGTTGCTCTTTGAAATGCTCTTGCTCTTACTCATCGCGCCTTCCTTCGCGCGCCGACCGATTGCGCCGCCGCTCGCGCACGTTCGTCGAGCAGCAACATATGGATTCCATCATCGGTGATCTCAAATGGCTCCATCTTGCGGGAATGCATCATGCCGCGTGATTTGAGCAGATGGATCGCGCGCTGCCGCTCCGGCGCCGCAGTGCTTACATCGCGAACGAGGATGTCCATTTCGCGCAGCAGGATCCAGGTATCCATCAGCGAGGAAATTCCAACCGCCGTCTCTTCCACCATTCCCTTTATGGTTAGATTCGTGAACATCGCAGTGATGTTGTTGATCTTGAGGAAATCGATGAGCCGCGTGAGCATCGACTTCACGGCCAAAGCCTCTCCGACGGATACCAGGTTTGTGATTGGGTCCACCACAACGATCGTCGGCTTAAAGGCTACGACCTCGCGATGCATCCTCGCCAAATGACCTTCAAGGCCTGTGCTGGTTGGACGCGACGCGTCGATGCGCAGCAGGCCGCGATCGATCCATGGCTCCAGATCGAGACCAACCGAGCGCATGTTGCGGAGAATCTGGCTGGGCGATTCCTCAAAGGCGAAGTAGAGGCAGCGCTCTCCGCGCTCCGCCGCAGCATTAGCAAAGTGCGCGGCGAAGCTCGATTTGCCGGTACCCGCCGTTCCCGAAATGAGAATGCTGCTGTTGCGGAAGAATCCTTTGCCTCCCAACATGCGGTCAAGTCCGGGCACGCCGCTGGAGACACGATCAGTGGATGCCTGATGCGTGAGTCCAACTGAGGTAATCGGCACGACTGAGAGTCCGGTTTCGTCGAGCAGGAACGGATACTCGTTTGTCCCGTGCGCCGAGCCGCGATACTTCACCACACGCAATCGCCGCGTCGAAACTTGCTCGGTAACTCGGTGATCAAGACGAATCACGCAGTCTGCTACATACTCCTCGAGTCCATAGCGGGTGAGGGTGCCGCCGCGTGCGCCGGTCTCGGCGGTGATGATGGTGGTGACGCCCTGTTCTTTCAGCCAGCGAAACAGCCGCCGCAGTTCGGAGCGCACGATCGCCTCATTGGGAAGGCCGGTAAACAGGACTTCAACCGTGTCGAGGACCAGACGTCTGGCGCCGATGCTGCGAATGCCGTGCTCGATGCGCACAAAGAGTCCGGAGAGATCGTATTCGCCGGTTTCCTCAAACTCATGCCGCGCGATCTGCACGTGATCGATCACCAACATCTTCTTCTTTTCCAGCCCAACCAGGTCGTAGCCCAACGAGGCCATGTTCTGCGCAAGTTCTTCCGCGTTTTCCTCGAACGAAATACAGAGCCCTGGCTCGCCGTACTCCAGCGCGCCACACAGCAGATACTTCATGGCAAATAGCGTTTTGCCGGATCCGGGACCGCCGCATACCAGCGTGTTTCTACCGGTGGGAATTCCGCCGTTCGTGATCTCGTCTAAGCCTGCAGTGCCGGTGGGAGTTTTCTTGACGAATTCTTGCTCGTGCAGGAGTTTGGTGGCGACTTTGATACGTGGGTTGCCGTCGTTCTTCATCTTCTTTCGCTCGCACGCACAGACTGCGTCTGGAAAGCAGGAAGCGTATGTCCTGCTTTCGTGCGGCGCACCGTTCAGCCATCAAACGCGCCGCATGTTCGCAGCTTTTGTTTGGGGCCCACTTGCTTACAAGAAAGAAGATGCTGCATCGTGCAGAAAAA
The DNA here is from genome assembly GCA_964399125.1 of uncultured Terriglobales bacterium. Classification (GTDB taxonomy): domain Bacteria; phylum Acidobacteriota; class Terriglobia; order Terriglobales; family Acidobacteriaceae; genus Gp1-AA112. The sequence continues at coordinate 4,762 of CAYNPS010000013.1, read as the reverse complement.
GTTGTATGATAATGACGACGTTAGTACCGATGTTAGGGCCCCATATATGCCGTCGAATCGCCTAAAGCTAGTCGAGAAAGAGCTGAACTTCGAAACCGTGGGAGTCGGCGATGTCCCGCACGAGCGCAAAGGCAAGCACAATGCGCTCATGACACGCATTCTCCACGACTTACGGAGAATTCAATTGGGTGTAGCTTTGAAAGTTCCGGTCTCGGCGCTAGGTTCCCAGAAGATTGAGAATATTCGCGCTGCCTTGGCGCGAGAAGTCAAGAAAACAAAGCTTAAGATTGGGACTTCTATCGACGACGATTACTTCTACGTTTGGCGCAAGAAAGAGTAGAGGTCGCGACGCTCGCGTTTCACGAGGTCTTCCAGCGTAACTGGTTTTTCCCAGATGAACCGCTTGCGCTCCGCGCGCGTCATCTCTCTTCCAAATGCAGCTTTGAATAATCGTTCCGGCGCGCTGAGCGTGTGCCTGGGCGAACGTTTTCTCTTCTGCGGCATACCGACATTGTATGCCTCTGTTATCCGCTTTGGACAGAGCGAGTCGACATGCTTTCTTTAGATCGATTCAGGAATTGATCTGGCTTGGTGGAAGCCTCCGACTTCAGTCGGGGGCGACGCTTTAGCGTCGTCTAGATGAACGCTGCATCAATCGCGCTTTAGCGCCGGCGCACGCGCGAAGCGCGCGTGCGTGGACCGGCGCTAAAGCGCGGACGTTGCAGTACCCTTTATTGACGCGAGGCTTCGAAAGCCTCGCGCCCCCGACTGAAGTCGGCTGCTTCCACCAGAACCCACCTACACTAATACTTAAACTGCTCTAGCTAACACCCAAGGCTTCTACTGAGCTACAGTTAGTTTCAATTACCTCGAATACGGACCTCACACCTGCGGCACTTCCACCTTAGCTACTAGCGTACCGATAGCATTGCTTCGATGGTCGCGGACTCCCATTTTGAGCACGTACTTGCCGGGTGGAAGGTTCACGGTCTGGTGGTAGCGCAGTCCATGCGTCATCACTTGCTTGTAAGTTTCGGGCTTTAGCTGTGTGCTGATGAGATCCGCGTTCGTCGAGCCTACCGGTTTGCCTTTCAGATCGTAGATGCGAGTGAGGAACTCGATTTCCGCATGCTCAAGCCCGTTCTGCGGCTCGAAGCTGATCGATTGCGGCACGACGCTGAAATCGAGCGACACTTCTTTGTGCTCTTTGTCAGGGGGACTGACGCGAACAAGAAATGGAAGCGCCGTGCTCATCGGAGCGTCCGGCGCTAACGAGCGCAGGAAATCATTTCGTGCGGTCTCCTCATCCGGCGGCTGTGTGTCGGTAGCAAAGTAGCCTTTCCTGTAACGAGCTTGCAACCCCTTGCGATCGAGTTTGACTTCGATCTTGCGGAACTTGCCGTCGTTGCTCTTGTCGTCGGGATAGTAGGCAAGTGTGTAATATGTCGAACCTTCGGCGACACTGAGCGCCATCGCTCGGTCGATATCGTTGCGGTTGTAGAAGGCTCGTCCGCCGGTCTGACTGGCGAGCTCGTTCATTGCGTCGTGTGATGCCGCGAGTTGCGCACTGCCGCGCTGAATCTGCTGAACTGCGCGCATCCCACCTCGTGGTCCTGCAAAGGAAGCGCCGCGCTGGGATGCGTCAGGCATGAAGCCCACAACGAGGCCGCGAGCATCCACTGGATAAACAGCGATCTGCTCGTTCGCGAAAACCGTCGCGGTCCTGCGTAGATCGTCGCCGTACTGGCGCGCTACGCTGAACGGATTGCTCGAAGTCTCATCGGGAAAGATGGTCAGTGGGAACGATCCGGAAAGCCACACGAGATTCTTGCGTCCGGGATATCCGGCGATGTTGTGGGCCAGTTCTTTCATCGCATCGAGCGTAATGCGCACCTGGATGTCGCGCTGAAAGGCCCGCTGCTCCGACTCAAACTCCTGCATCTGCTGGGCCATCTGCGCGATGCTTTGATCGCTCGAGTCGGGATCCAATCCGGGAAATTCGTCGGTAATGTCCTGCTGATCCTGATTGAACATCGAACTCTGCACTGAGATCTTCTTGATCGCCTCGTGCAGCAGATCGGGATCGCTGGTGAAGTCCTGAATCATGCGCAGCCGCGTCCCCAGTGTGTAGATCGCGATATTGCGTCCAGGCTCCAGGTGCTCGAGATACTTCACAAGCTGCTGGCGCATGTAGGGCTGGTCTTTGAACGGAGTGTTTAGTCCGTCAATCAGCAGGATCGTTGGCGGGCCGACTTCGCCGTTCAGGTTCCGCAAATTGGTAAACACACCAGGAGAAAGCGCGAACGGTTTGTACGCGGGCTTTCCCGGAACGGGAGGTGGTGGTGGAGGCTGGAACGCGAATGCAACGACCTTCTGCGGTTTTCCGTTCTCTCGTACTTCAAAGTCCGTCTGCTTCAGATCCGTAACCGGCCGACCGGAGCCGTCCGTCACGACTACGTCCACGAGTACGAGTCGGGTGGTGACCTTGAGGACGGGAGGACTCGGCGCCTGCATTTGCTCTGCGTTTGAGTTCGCTGTCGATGTCGCCTGGCTCGGTGCGGCAGGTTTGTTGTCTACGGAGTTTGGCGCAGCTTGATTCTGAGCGGATGCAGGCGCTGGTGTGGGTGAGCTCGATGCACTCCCACTTTGGGAAGCAGTCTGCGCTTGCGTCGTAGAAGACGGGGTTTGCTGACCCACGGCAGCAAAGGCCGCAAGCACGATGGGGAGGACGAACCGCATAAGTACTCCTGAGATGGAACTCTGAACGAGAGTAGCTTACCTCAGGTCAGGGATGTATTTCGGTATGCAAATTGATTGACTCAGCCTTAGAGCAGTTTAAGTATTAGTGTAGGTGGGTTCTGGTGGAAGCCGCCGACTTCAGTCGGGGGCGCGAGGCTTTCGAAAACTCGCGTCAATAAAGATTACTGCAACATCCGCGCTTTAGCGCCGGTCCACGCACGCGCGCTTCGCGCGTGCGCCGGCGCTAAAGCGCGATTGATAGGGCCTTCATCTAGACGACGCTAAAGCGTCGCCCCCGACTAAAGTCGGAGGCTTCCACCAAGCCAAATCACAGTAATTTCCTGAATCGATCTAGCAAACCGACCCATAGCATCCAGGTATCTTGAGCGCTTTTTGGTATTCGGTGGTGCGGTTTGCAAAACGGGAACGGCGAACCCAAGGGTTCGCCGTCCGCATTTCGCATTCCTTTGCGTTACTGCGGCTGTGTGTTGCTTGCCGAGGCGTTGGGTGACGTAGTCGCCGCCCGAGCGCTGGCGCGCTCAGCAATGATGTGCTTCGCGTTATCGGCCAACTCCTTGGCTTGCGGCAGAAGTTCCAGCGCCTTGATCACCTGCGGATCGCTCTCTGCCTGGACCTTCAGTCCTTCCTGCTGTCCAAACTCGGAGACGAACAGCTCGGCCTTAATGTGCGATGCGACCCAATCATGCTCCGCCGAGAGATCTGCTTCGGTGTAGGGAATCTTTTCTTCATCCAGGAATTTGCGGAATTCCTGGAGCACCGCTTCGTCAACCTGGAAGTCCTTGCTGATATGGCGATTCAGCAGGTACTTCTTGGCAAAGTTAAAGAAGGCGTAGTGCTGCAGGAGTTCGTCCTGGAAGCGCGTCGGCTTTGGCGTAGGGATCTTCACGTCGGGCGTGATCCCGCCGCCGCCATAGACGGTGCGTCCGCTGTCGGTGAGTTTAACTTCGTGGCCCGACGTCGACCCGTCCTGATCGTCGTGGTTGTAGTAGTAGTCGTACAGAGAAACGCCGTTGTACTCGCGCTGGATGAGGCGTCCGCTGGGCGTGTAGTACTTGGCGGTGGTTAGAGCCAGCCCGGTGTTCTCCGAAAGCGGATAGACGGTCTGAACCAAGCCCTTGCCGAATGTGGTTTCACCAACTACCAGCCCGCGATCATGATCCTGAATCGCCCCGCTGACGATCTCAGCCGCAGAGGCGGTACCCCGATTCACCAGCACCACCAGCGGATAGTCCCTACCGCCATTCCCGTGCGCAGCGCGATAGACCTTTTCAGGCGAATTTCGGCCGTGATGCGAGACAATCACCTGTCCCTTGTGCAGGAACTTATCAGCGACGCCAACACCTTCGCTGAGCAGTCCACCTGGATTCTGACGAAGATCGAGAATCAATCCCTTCAGTTCGCCTTGTGACTGGAAACTGTCGAGCGCCTGGGCGACTTCATGCTCGGTGGTCTCGGTAAATCCGTTCACGTGCATGTAACCGACGCCGGGACGAATCTCGAACGCGAGGTCAACGCTGTAGCGCGGAATCTCATCGCGGACGACTGTGAATTCCAGCGGCTTGTCTGCCCCTTCACGAATGATTGTGATGTGTACCGTGGTGCCCTTCGCGCCCTTCAGCAGATCGGCAACTTCGCTGGTCGTCATGTTATCGGTGGCCTTGCCATCGACCGCGGCGATCACGTCACCTGGACGAATGCCCGCCTTGTAAGCCGGCGTGCCGACGAACGGCGCAATCACGATGACTTTGTTATTCCGCGGACCCACCGACATGCCCACGCCGTAGTACTTGCCGCGCTGATCTTCGCGCAGCAACGCGTACTGCTTGGGATCGAAGAAGTTCGAGTGCGGGTCGAGCACGCGCAGCATTCCCGGAATGGCACCGTTGTAGATGGCCTTGTCGGGATTAACGGGCTCGGCGTAGTTCTTCTCGACCAGGTCGTAAACCTGCGTGAATTCCTTCAGGTTGTCGCGGATTTCGCCATCACTGGAGCCTTCGACAGC
>CAYNPS010000012.1:0-57083 GCA_964399125.1 uncultured Terriglobales bacterium | reverse complement strand
GATCAGGCTCCTGCGATGACCGCACGCGCAAGGTGAATTAAAAATCGTAAATCACGGAGGAGTGCAGACGCAATGGAAGCAAGTGATCATTCGAGCTTCGGTGAATCTATGAAGAGCGAGTGCGTGCTCTCCCATCGATTGCTTTGGAAGCCTGGCGCAAGTTCAATCAGGATTTTCCGTGTCCTTTCTTCCACTCGCTAGAGCAGTGTGGTTGGGTTCTGGTGGAAGCCACCGACTTGAGGCGGGAGCGCGAGGCGTGCCAAGCCTCGCGCCAATAGAGCTCCTGCAAGATCCGCGCTTAGCGCTGGTCCACGCACGCGCGCTTCGCGCGTGCACCGGCGCTAAAGCGAGATTTATACGGCTTCGTCCAGACGACGCTAAAGCGTCGCCCCGACTGAGAGTCGGGGGCTTCCGCCACAACAAGACCACAGTCATTCCTGAATCGATCTAAATGACTCTCGAAGGTTTCATTGATGTGAAATGACTTAGCGGCCAAGATCTCATCCGAATCTCTCTGTGGATGTCATACTTCGCGATGAGATATCTCATCGCAATCTCATGTCGATCTCTACAGATCGCATGAGATATCTCTCATCGCGATGAGATTCTCGTCGGCTAGGAGGCTTGTGTAAGCGAACGCAGGACATCGTCCGACCCGATCTCCCCTTCTTGAGCAACATTGGATTTTGCGAAATTTGCGTGCAGATTCTCTCTCCGATCGATCAAAATTTGAAGCAGAGGCATAGCGCAAAAAACTCCATCTACAAGAAAAGAAGGTGCTTCCCTGATATCAGAAAATCTTTTTTGCAGTAAATTCCAGCGCCTGCAACCATGGGGTTACGCCGAGATTTCCACGGGGTAACGCCCGTTTTTCCACACGGTAACCCCGAAATTTCCACGGGGTTACCCCAGCTTTTCTCTGGGGTTACCCCGAGACTCGAGCTAACGAGGGACGCCCGGTTCGATCTGACTTCCCATTCCGGGACGGTCAAAATAATGCCCATGCTTCTGTGCTATCCCGAATTTTGCTGATTGTCAAGCAGGAAGTTTAGCCCAAAATGGGAAAGGATTGCACGGCTAGTGTCTTGCCTTAGAACCGCCGAATCGAGGATATGGCCCTGCATCAAAACGAATTACAGCGACTCCCGCGTTCCTGTATCAGCGAAGACTGCGGTCCTGGAGGCCATTCATCCAGGCCGTGAAGAGGTTTCGCACAAGACGCGGGATCAGTGCCGCGGCAGAGATTGCGCTAGTTCAAATCTGGGAGGTCAACCCGAAGCGCTGACTTCCTAAGCCAGTGCGCCGGCCAATTGTCCGCTCTTTTTGGGTAGCATCTCGCCGATGCGCTTCATCTGCGCGCCTACTCCGCGCAGCTTTTCTTCGATTCGCTCGTAACCGCGATCGATGTGATAGACGCGATCGATGATCGTTTCGCCATCGGCAACAAGCGCGGCGAGCACGAGCGAGGCGGAGGCGCGCAGATCGGAAGCGAGCACTGCGGCGGCACTCAGCGGAGTCTTGCCGCGAACGATGGCGCGGCGTCCTTCGATCTTGATATTTGCGCCCATGCGCACGAGCTCCTGCGCGTGCATGAAGCGGTTCTCGAAGATGTTCTCCGTCACGACGGACGTTCCTTCCGCCTGCGTGGTGAGCGCCATGTATTGCGCCTGCATGTCGGTGGGAAATCCTGGATGTTCTTCGGTAACGACATCCGCTGCGGTGAGATTTCCGTCGCTCTGTACGCGGACGGAATCTTCGCTGGCGCGAATCTTCACTCCGCACTCCTGCAGCTTGGCGAGCAGCGCACCCATGTGCTTAGGCTCGCATCCGGCGACGATCAAGTCTCCACCGGTAATTGCGCCGGCCACTACGAACGTTCCCGCTTCGATGCGGTCGGGAATAATGCGATGTTTTGCGCCTCCGAGCTTCTCGACACCTTTTACTCGGATCGTCGATGTGCCCGCGCCTTGGATCTTCGCTCCCATCTTGTTAAGGAGGTCGGCGAGATCTGCAACTTCCGGCTCGCGCGCGCAGTTTTCCATCACCGTCTCGCCTTCGGCGAGCGTGGCTGCCATGAGCAGGTCTTCCGTGCCGGTGACCGTGATCTTTTCAAAAACGATGTGCGCGCCCTTCAGCCGATCGGCTTTGGCTTCGATGTAGCCGTGCTCCTGGGTGATCACCGCGCCCATTTTTTCGAGACCTTTAATGTGCAGGTCGATGGGACGAGCTCCGATTGCGCATCCGCCAGGCAGCGACACGCGGGCGATCCCCATGCGCGCGACCAACGGACCAAGAACGAGAGTTGAAGCACGCATCGTCTTTACCAGTTCGTACTTTGCTTCGGGACTGCTCAAATTGCGGCAGCAGATGCTGGTGCGGTGCGATGCGCGGCCGTATCCAAGCTCGACCTCTGCGCCCATCGACTCGAGCAGCTTGCGCTCGGTCTGAATATCGCGAACGTCGGGAATGCCTTCAAGGATGACCGGCTCTTCGGTAAGGATCGCGGCTGCCATGGCCGGCAGTGCCGCATTCTTTGCGCCGCTGACGCGCACGGTTCCAACCAGCGGATTACCGCCACGAATTACGAACTTATCCATTGGGGGATTCGCCTCTGATGCAGTTTCTTGCTGCGGATGATTAGATTCTACCCGCTAGACGCGGGACTCACATCCGATGTTCACCTCACTGGACGCGCTGTTTCTATTCGGAAGACTTAGCACTTCCGGTAGCTTCGATCGCCTTGCGCACGTTTCCTTTGGCAGCTTTGAGGCGACGGGCAGCCTCGGCGCGGGTGGCTCCGGTTTTGAGCATGATCAGCGCGACGGGAACGCTCTTTCCCGATCGTTTGATCGCTTGGGTCGCCTGCTCGCGATCGACTCCGGCAGCCTTGCTGAGAATCCCGACAGCACGTTCGTAGAGCTTGGTGTTCTTCAGCGAGACATTGACCATCAAATTTCCGTACACGTATCCCAGCCGAGTCATGGCGCCGGTAGTGATGATGTTGAGGATCATCTTCTGCGCCGTTCCGGCTTTCATGCGGGTGGACCCTGATAGGACCTCCGGTCCGACTTCGGCGACGATCGCAGTCTCGGCGGCATCGCCAAGCGGGGTCCCGGAGTTGCAGATCACAGCAAAGGTCCTCGCGCCTTTCTTTTTTGCGTACTGCACGGCCGCAATCGTGTAAGGCGTGCGGCCACTGGCAGCGATTCCGATCACGACATCCTTTTTGCCTGGCCGGAGCTTAGCGATATCTTTTTGGCCAAGCTCGACTGAGTCCTCACTGGCTTCGGTGGCATGGGCAAGCGCTCTTTCGCCACCTGCGATCACAAATTGCACCAGCTTGGGATCGGTGCTGAACGTCGGAGGACACTCCGAGGCGTCGAGTGCGGCGATACGTCCACTCGTCCCCGTACCTACGTAGATCAGCCGTCCGCCGCTCGAGAGCGCATCGGCGACGGCGTCGATAGCACGAGCAATCTCCGGCAGAGCGTTGCGTACGGCGCCCGCGACCTTCGCGTCCTCATTGTTGATGATGGTCGCGATCTCCAGAGCAGACTTCGTGTCCAACGCCTGGGAGGCAAGGTTCTGCTGTTCGGTCGCAAGGGAGGAGAGTATGTCGGTCGTGGAGGTCGCCATTGGCTGGTGATTACAGCTTAACCGATGAGGAGTGGCTCCTCTGAATTCCGCCTGCTGTACTCGGCAATGGCGGGCCACAATGCCCATCTGGCTACCATCCAACTATGCAGCTAAGAATCCAGGAGCACAGAATGGCAGACGAACGGAATCAAAAGCGCGAAGCGCAGGAACGCAGCAAAGAAAGCAAAGGCACGGATAAGTACGGAGCCGGACCCGGCAGTTCTGGAACCGGAAAGACTCGCCTGCATAGTCATACGCCTGAGAACCGGATCGGTGAGATCAATCCATCCGCTCCGACCGAAGCGACTGAGGGACCCAGCACGAACTTGGCGAGTACCGAAGCGGGAAAGACTCAGCCGGAAGTCTCACGCGGGGAGCCAGCACGCGGAGAGAATCAGGCAAACGAGGGCACGATCAAGAAGCCGTTCGCGGAGAAACACGAGGCCGCGTAGCTCTGTCCTTTGTCATTCCGAACGCCTGGTTTTGGCGGAGGAATCCCTACGGACTCCCTGAATGATTCCTTGTGACTAAGATCGAGGAGGAGGTAGGAAGGAATTCCTCTCTTCTCCTGCTCACGCGAACAGCACGCGTGAGCATCTGTTCGGAATGACAAAGGAAAGCTACTGCAAATCTGATGGCCAGTCGAACTGAATATGCTCGACCGCGCGTTGGGCTTCGCGCATGGCTCGTTCAATGTCTCCTCGGTGCGCTTTCATTTCCGCTGACGCCAGCTTCATGGAGTGCTGGAGGTCACGGTTGATGTCCTTGCGATTACGAATCATGTCGCGATGCAGCTCCTTCATCGCTTTGTTGATCGCGTCGTTGATTTCACCTTGATGATCGACAAAGGCATTGGCCGCATCCGCCCAGCTCTCTTCAAGTTTCGGCCCGATGCTCTCCAATGTTCCCGCGGCAGCTTCGATTGCGTTTTCCACGTCAGGTGAATCGTCCAGGAGAGCGGAGCTATCGGGACCGCGGCGCGGCGGCACCGACAACGAGAGCGTCTGCTCTTTCTTGTCACGCATGATGACTACAGAGATCTTTTGTCCCTGGGCATTGCGCAGAGCCTCGCTCCAGTCGGAGCTGTCGGTAATCTTCTGGTCGCCCGCGCGAACGATCACGTCGCCGGCGCGCAATCCGGCGCTCTCGGCGGCGCTGCCCTTCTGCACGGAGCGCACCAGCATTCCTTCGCCATTCTTCACACCGAAATAGTCTCCCAGTTGGGGACTGAGGCTCTCCAAAGTGATTCCCGATGTGGTATGAGCGCGAACGATGGTCTGCTCCCACATGCGCGGAAACGCCGGCATCGCAGGCATTGGCGGAACAGGGGGAACGGGAGGCACGGCAAAAGCGAAATCATGCGGCTCATGAGGCCACATCGAAGATTCAAACTTCTTGCGATCTGCAAGCTGAACTTTTACGGTCTGCTGCTGGCCGTCGCGCATGATGTCGAGCGATACCGTCCGCCCAGGAGGCGTTTCGCGCATGAGACGCTTAAATTGTTCGGCGCTTTCGACTGGAGTGCCATTGAAACCGACGATGACATCGCTTTGCTTAAGTCCGGCTTTGCCTGCGGGAGCGTCCTGATCGATCTGAGTAATCTCGACTCCACGATCGTCCTTCAGCTTTAGAGCCTGGATGCGATCGCTATTGAGGTCCTCGACTCCAACTCCAAGATAGGAGTGCCCACCGGATTCCGAATCAACGATAACCGGCGTTCCGATAAAGCGCCGAGGTCTCGGCGCTTGTTGCGCCGCGAGCGGAAGTCCTGCGAAAACGAGCAGCGCCGTCGTTAATAGGTATGTCTGCTTCATAAAATGCCTCGTGAAACTTTTCTCAAAAGTCACGACCCAGGACCTGCGGCCGCCCTCGGCCGGATTTTCGTTCCTTGTCCTCAGTGACATCGAAATCCACAACTGCTTGAGTCCACCCATCCGAAAAACCCGCGCGAGGGCGCGCGTCGGTCCGTAAGTCTTCTGCTTCCTACTTCTTCAGCGCGATAAATTGAATCTTTCCTGTCGACGTATGCAGCTTCAATGTTGGGCCTCCGCCGTTCAGATCGCCTTCGGCCGACATCTCGCGCGGACCATATTCGCCACCTTCGGACTCGATGCGAATTCCGGAAAAATCGCTGCGGATGGCGTCGCGGCTCGTAGCCACATCGATGCTTGCATGCACGCTGACCTTCAAATCAGACGGAAGATAGACGACGATGTCACCAACGCCGGTGTCGAGCATTGAGTCGCTGAACTTGCCGTTCATAGTCATAAATTCAGCAGTGATACCGCCTGCGCCGGTCTCGGCACGGACGCTGCGCGTGACTTTGAAGCAATGAATGCTGCCGCTGCCGGTTTGCGCGCGGATCGGGCCGGCGCTGCCGCCGGTCAGACGAATGCTGCCGCCGCCCGTTTCAACGTCCATAGTGCCGGCTACGTTGCCTACTTCAATATTTCCGCCGCCGGTAGATCCGCGCAGATCGCCACCAACGTTTTGCACGTAGATGTTTCCGCCGCCGGTTTCAATTACTGCGTCACGTTTTACGTTGTCAACGTGAACCGATTCGCCGCCTGTGGAGGCGTTCAATTTGCCTCCGACAGTGCCGATGTTCACACGGCCGCCACCGGTGCGAATTCCCAAATCGGCATTCACAGTGCCGACATTGATTGCTCCACCGCCAGTGCTCGTGGTTACGCTGCCGCTGATGTCATCGAGATCGACGGCGCCTCCACCCGATTCGGCTTCAACGCGGCCATTCAGGTGCGTAAAGCGCAGATTGCCACCATCGGTTTTGGCCCTGATCATGTCCACACTGCGCGGCGTGGTGATATTGAATTCGACGGAACCGCGATGCCAGTTGTCGCCGCCTTCACCGCCGAAATAAGCCGCGTCTCCGGTCCGGCTGGCGATCACGCGCAGGTTCTCGAACATGCGGCGGGCACTCTCTTCTGAAGAGGCGCTCACGCGCTTGCGAATTGTGTAAGTAATGTCGGATTGCTGCGCCCCGGTTACGCTGACGCTGCCGGCGTTGGTGTGAATCTTGATGTAGCGCGAGGCGGGCAGAGTGCCTGTGGTCTCCTGCACCCAGCACGTGCCGTCACGATAAATTTTCGAAGCGCCTTCCGTCTGGGCTACGCCTGCAGCGGCGAGCGCCAGTAGTAGAGCGGGAAGCGCGAAGTTGTTGCGAATCACTGCCAAGGTATTAAGTTCCCCTTCTTCTATTTCTATGCGCGTTTCCAAGCTGCTACTAGCTCCTAGCTGCTAGCCAAGCGATTTCCTGCTCCGGCTAGTAGCTAGAAGCTAGCGCCTAGCAGCTTTTATTCAAAATCCGGGAGGTTCGCGAGCACTCGCTTCGACTCTCCCTGGATGTACTTATCTTTATCCTGCTGCGCCAGCGCCGTCAGCGCCTGACGCACGCTGCTGTCGTTCTTTACAGTTTCCAGCAGCGAGATCGCCTGCGTGCGCACCCCGGGATTATTGTCCTGCAGCAGCGCTTCGAGGACGGCGTCACGAACTTGCTGATCGTCTTTCACATAAGAGCGAAGTCCATCGAGCGCCTTCAGGCGTACGCCAGGATTGCGGTCGTAGCGCAGCGCATACATCAGCGCCTCACGCACATGACTATCGTCGGAACTCTTTGCCAGCAGATCGACAGAATCCAGTCTCACGCCGGAGTTGATGTTATTGCGCGCGGCGAACAGCAGAAGCTGCTGAATCTTGGGATCATTGATCGAACCCTGCGCCTGATCGGTATAAACCTTGTCGTATTGAATTTTGACTTGATCGCTGCCTGGATCTTGAGTGATGCCGCGAATGCCGGCAATGGAAGCGGAATCTACCTGCTGGGGAGGAACATCTGTGATTCTGGCTACGTCTCCGCCGCGTCTTTGCGCTGTGACTTGCCAAGTGGTCAGCGTACCGGCCGCGAATCCGATTATCAGCAGAGCCGCCGTAAGAGCCGGAGCGAACTTCATCGACTGCAGCCATCCCGCAAAGTCGAAGGTGAAGCGATGCCAGCCGCGACTCGGCTCTTCAGACTCAAGCGCCTCGGAAAGCCGCATTCGCGAGCCGGCAAGCAGGTTCGGCGAGACCTCCGGCAGCGGAGCGGCCGACATCGCCAGCCGGAATCCGCGCACCGAATCGAGCTCGTTCTTGCACGCGGAGCAGCGCTCTACATGCCGCTCGAGCTCGTAGCGCTCGTCGTCCTTCAGTTCGTCATAGACGTAAAGGGCTGCATTCGCCCGTGTCCATTCGCAGTTCATAATTGCCACACTTTCATAAAAGCATTTGGCACTCGGCAATCAGCAGTCGGCTAAAACCGTGTCCCGCTCGACTCGAGACACAACGCGCAACGCCGCCATGCCCGTGTCATCCTGAGCGAAGGGAGCATGCGCGCCTTTTGCGCGTGATCCCGAAGTCGAAGGACCTTGTGTTTCGCTTTGAAGCTCGATGCTCTTTGCCTCAACCATAAAAATCGGTTATCGGCTTTCGGCCAACACCTTCAAAATCTGTACAAACTCGAAGCTGTGTCCGCGCCGATAGGCGCGACATCCGCAGTCTTCTTCGCCGTAGTCGGCCCTCTCCGCTGCAGCACGACGCAAGGCACCGCCGAAGTTTGCCATTTCGGGCTCGGCTCTCAAAACCGCACTCGCAGAATTGTGAATTTCATTCGTCATTGTCGTTTCCATCGCTTTCTATAAACCCAATCTCTACCTCATCGATGCCAGCGTGCCGCGCAGCTTTTGCGTGGCCCGGAACAGCGTGTTCTTAGCTGTCTCTTCAGTCGTGTTCAGCATCTCGCCGATCGTGCGCAGCTTGAGTCCCTGGTAGTGCTTAAGTTCGAAGACCATACGCTCGCGCGGCGTCAGTTGCTCTAAAGCTTTGTTAATCTTGCCGCCCAGTTCGCGACGCATCAGGTCGCGCTCGGGATTGGCCCCGGCACGATCGTCAGCAACCATGTCGAGCAGGCTGTGCTCCTCGCCGCTGGAATCGACCATCACGGGCGAATCCTCGCGCCGCGTTTTCTTTTTGCGCAGATGGTCGAGACAGAGGTTCGTCACGATCCGGTACATCCATGTGTAAAAGGAGCATTCGAAGCGGAAATTGCCGAGGTGGCGATAGGCCTTCAGGAAGGCTTCCTGATAGATGTCCTGGGCCTCAGCCTCAGAGCCGGTGAGATGCAGCGCCAGGCGCAGCACTGCCTGGTCATACTGACGCACGAGTTCTTCGAACGCAGTACGAGATCCTCGCTGCGCCTCGCGAATCAAGTCGGCATCGTTGACCCGGTTGAGTGCCTGGCTCACCATTGGACTCCCAGCCGGCGCGACCGGCCGGGCAATATGGTCCTCTCTGGCCTTCACTCCCCGCGCCTGACCAGCAGTCGGCATGGAAGTTGGGGAGCCGAGGGCGATCAGGCCGCCCGCCACTGCGGCTAGACTTGGCATTTCCACTCCTGTGTAATCGGGCCTGCGCGATTGGCTAAATCTTTTACTTACTGCCCGATAGACGCGTGAGAGGAGAAAAGGTAAGCCGTGATTATACGGCGGGAGATCCAGGCGGCGCGGAGAATAACTCTTTAAGCTTCAACGGCTTGGCGGGGGAACGAGAAAAGGCGTTTCGGGTTTCAGGTTTCGAGTTTCGGCCAAAGCCGGTCGTTCACAGTCTTGTCAGAGACCAGGCCGTGGGTTTGCTTCTGAAGCGGCAGCTGCGCTTTATCGAGACTGCGGCCTACTGGCTTTGCCGAAACCTGAAACCCGAAACTCGAAACGCCTTACCTCATGATTGGCATTGGCGAATAGCCGCTTCCATAATCGAGATCGAAGCCTAGCTGCAGCTTGGCTGCTTCCGACATCAGACCTGGATGCCACGGGGGATCGAAGACTACTTCGACCTCAACCTGCTTCACTTCCGGTAATGATGACAGCTTGCGCTCAACATCGGCTTTCAGAACATTGCCCATGCCGCATCCGGGAGCGGTCATCGTCATCTTCACGTCGATCTTCTTTCCGTTTTCGGCATCTGAAATCGTGCAGGAGTAAACGAGTCCGAGATCGACGATGTTCACTGGAATTTCGGGATCATAGACGGTCTTCAACTGCTCCCAGACCATCTGCTCGTTGAAGGTTCCGGCTTGAGCTTCATGCTGTGTTCCCGTTTCGGGCTGATGAGGCGTGAGGCCGAGAGCGTCGGCGTCGCGCGTATCGACGCGGTACATTCCGCCATGGTCAGTCCACACGGTGTAGCTGCCACCCAGCGATTGCATGATCCTGACCTGCGTTCCGGCTTGCAGCACCTCGTGAATGCCACTGGGGATGCCGATAACCTCACATGCACGGCTGAGAGAGATGCGTTCGTTGGTCATAGCTATCCTCCAACGTGGAGCCGGCCGCCCTCGGCCGGGTGTTTGCTGGTGCCACTTTGAGGCTCTTCCGAGCCAAGCGGTTTTGAGTTCTCAACGGAAAACCCGGGCGAGGGCGCCCGGCTCCACGTTGGCGTTACTCCGTCGAAACCGCGTCCTGCTTGCCTTCGAGTGCAGCGTGTAGCGTATGCCAAGCCAGCGTCGCGCACTTCACACGCACCGGAAATTCCGACACTCCGGAAAATGCTGCGAGCTTCCCTACATCAGCACGGTTTCCGTTCTCCTGGCCCGTGACCAGCTTGTGAAAGTCGGAAAAAAGCTTCTCTGCTTCCTGCTTGCTCTTACCCTTCACGCTCTGCGTCATCATCGATGCCGACGCCTTTGAGATCGCGCAGCCTGAGCCTTGAAAGCCGATGTCACGAATCGTGTCGCCGTCGAGATCGAGATACAGCATGAAATGATCGCCGCAGAGCGGGTTGAAGCCTTCGGCTTTGTGATTGGCCGACGGCAGCTCGCGATAATTCCGCGGCGCCTTGCTGTGCTCGAGGATCACTTCCTGATAAAGATCGCGCAGGTCGGCCATCAGGCGAAGACCTCTTGCACTTTCTTGATGCCGGCGACAAGCGCATCGACCTCAGCCTTGGTGTTGTACAGAGCGAACGAGGCGCGGACAGTTGCCGGAATGCCGAAGCGCTGCATGATCGGCTGCGCGCAGTGATGTCCGGTGCGAACCGCGATCCCTTCCTGATCGAGAATCGTCCCGATATCGTGGGGATGCACGCCATCCATCACGAATGAAAGCACTGCAGCTTTGTTCTTCGCGTTTCCGATGATGCGAATTCCCGGGAGCTTCGAAAGCGCCTGTGTCGCATATTCCAGCAACTCGTGCTCATGCGCCGCGACGTTCTCGATGCCGACGTTGTTTAAGTATTTGATTGCCGCACCCAGACCGATTGCTCCGGCTACGTCGGGCGTTCCCGCTTCGAACTTATAAGGCAATGTGTTGTATTGCGTCTTCTCGAAAGTCACGGAGCGGATCATGTCGCCGCCGCCTTGATACGGAGGCATGGCTTCGAGCAGCTTGTATTTTCCGTACAACACTCCGATTCCCATCGGCCCATACATCTTGTGGCTCGAGAAGGCGTAGAAATCGCAATCGAGATCCTGCACATCAACTTTGAGATGCGGAACTGCCTGTGCGCCATCGACGATGACCGGAACACTGTGAGCGTGCGCAATCTTCACAATTTCCCGAATTGGATTGATCGTGCCCAGCGCGTTCGACACATGAGCGACCGCAACAATTTTGGTTCGAGGGCCGATCAGCTTCTCGAATTCGCCCAGCAGCAATTCGCCCTGGTCGTTAATGGGAATCACACGCAATTTCGCGCCCTGCTGTTCGCAGAGAATCTGCCAGGGAACGATGTTCGAGTGGTGCTCCATCGCGCTGACGAGCACTTCATCACCGGCGCCGAGGCGTCCGCGCCCGTACGTCTGTGCTACGAGATTGATACCTTCCGTCGTGCCTCGCACGAAGATAAGCTCTTCGATGCGCGCGGCGTTTACGAACTGCTGTACGGCACGGCGAGCTGCCTCGTGCTCCTCGGTAGCATGCTCGGAAAGAAAATGCACGCCGCGGTGGATGTTGGCATTGCCGCTCTGGTAATAGCGCGTGATGGCATCGATGACCGGCTGCGGCTTCTGCGAAGTTGCGGCGTTATCCAGGTAAACGAGAGCTTTGCCCCGGACCTTCTGATTGAGTATGGGAAAATCGCGACGGACTCGCTCCACATCGAAAGTCGGGGATTGGACGAGCACAGGACCGGGCTCGCGTGAGAGCGTCTTGGCTGCTGTCGTCATCCGACCTCCTGCCAATTGCGTGCGCCGTCCCACCTATTCGCCGTCTTCGAAGCTGCTCCGGAACCGAATTGCAGACTGCTGAGGAGTTTCTCGATGCCGCTGCGAACCGAATCTTCTCGCATGCGATCGAGACATTCATTCGCAAAAGCCATCAGCAGCAGCTTGCGCGCAGAGGTTTCGTCGATGCCGCGCGAACGCAGGTAGAACAACGCGTTCTCTTCGATCTGGCCGATCGTCGCGCCGTGCGTACACTTCACGTCGTCGGCGTAGATTTCGAGCTGCGGCTTGGTGTCGATTTGAGCGTTATCCGACAGCAGCAGGTTGCGATTCGTCTGCTTGGCGTCGGTCTTCTGCGCGTCTTTGTGGACGATGATGCGTCCGTGGAAGACGCCATGGGCGCTGTCGTCGAGTATCCCGTTATAGAACTGGCGGCTGCTGCAGTGCGGCTTCGCGTGCTCCACCAGCATGTAGTTATCGAGATGCTGCTTGCCGTTGCCAACGAAGAGTCCATTGATCAAGCACTCGGAACCTTCTCCCGCCAGCACCGGATGAACGTTGTTGCGGACAATCCCGCCGCCGAGGAGTACAGAATGCGATGCCACGTTCGCGTTTCTGCCCTGCTCAATGCGCAGCGTCGAGATGTTGAACGACTGCTTGTGCTCACGCTCGATCATGTAGTGCGAAACAATAGCGCCGTCTTTCGCGATCAACTCAGTCGCCGTATTGCAGAGCGAGCCGGCAATGTCGCCGAGCGATACGTAATCTTCGATGATGGCAACCTGGCTCTCTTCCTCGACGACGAAGAGATTGCGCGGATGATTCATCGTCGGCGCATCTGCCGGAACGGAAATGAAGAGTAGATAAATTGGCTGCTCAACGACCGTGCCACGCGGTACGTAGACAAAAGCTCCGTCCTCAGTGAACGCCGTGTTCAGCGCTGAGAACGCGTCGCGTTGAATGTTCAGATACCGCCCGAGATGGTTTTCGACATAAGTGGACTTCGCTGCGATCTGCTTGGCCAGTCCACTAACGATCACACCTTTCGGCAAGTTATCAATAGAAGAAAGCTGGGGCACGAAACGGCCGTTCACGAAGATTAGGGCTGTCTCCGAGAAGCGCAATTGCATCGCTACATCGTTCTTAGGAAAGCGCAGTCCAGCAAGGTCATCGGTCGCGATGTCGCTAAGACGAAACTGCATCTGTGCAATTGCTGAAATATTCGTGAAGCGCCAATCTTCATCGCGCGTGGTTGGCAACCCTACCTGGCAGAAGCGCGCGAAAGCTTCGGCGCGCAGGTTGCGCAGCCACGGCTGGTCGTGACCGACCGCGACTTTCTCGAAGTCGCTGAAGGTCTCGAGATATGTTTGCAGTTCCTTAACCGGAGCAATCACCTTCGGCTTCACCTTTCCTATGCGCTGACGGGCTCGGCGTTTTCAATCCAGCCGTAGCCTTTCTCTTCGAGTTCGAGCGCCAGCTCCTTACCGCCGGAGCGCACAATGCGGCCATTCACCAGCACATGTACAAAATCGGGAACGATGTAATTGAGCAGTCTCTGATAATGCGTGACCACGATCATCGCGCGCTTGGGACTACGCATGGCGTTCACGCCTTTGGCGACGATGCGAAGCGCGTCAATGTCGAGTCCCGAATCGGTCTCATCCAGAATTGCGAGCTTGGGCTCGAGCAACGCCATCTGCAGAATCTCATTGCGCTTCTTCTCGCCGCCGGAGAAACCTTCATTCACGGAGCGATTCGTGAACTTCTCGTCCATTTCGAGCAGCTTCATCTTTTCGCGATAGAGCGGGATGAAGTCCATCGCGTCCATCTCATCCTCGGCGTGATATTTGCGGATTGCGTTCACGGCCGAGCGCATAAAGTATGCGTTGCTGATGCCGGGAATTTCGACCGGATACTGAAATGCCATGAAGACGCCTTCGCAGGCCGCGTCTTCGGCTTTCATCGCGAGCAGGTCTTTGCCTTCAAAAAGAATTTCGCCCGACGTGACTTCGTAACTTTCGCGCCGCGCCAGCACCTGCGCCAGTGTGCTCTTTCCGGACCCGTTGGGTCCCATAATGGAATGCACTTCGCCGGGGTTGACGGTCAGGTTTATGCCTTTGAGGATCTCGTGGTTGTCCACGGTTACGTGCAGATCCTTAATTTCCAGTAAGCTCATTCATTCCTCTTTCCAGTTTGAAACCCGTTTTCACCACGGAGTCACGGAGAACACGGAGGATTCAGTAATTTTGGTATTTGAGTAATTGAGAATTGAAGCAAGGCGGCGTACCTTTGCTCAATTTCGAAATTACTCAATTACCCAATTCTTCTCAGTGTCCTCGGTGGCTCCGTGGTGAAAACTGCCGTTTATCCCACGCTGCCTTCCAGGCTCACACTCAACAGCTTCTGCGCTTCGACCGCAAACTCCATTGGCAGCTCGCGGAAGACTCGCTTGCAGAAGCCGTTCACGATCATCGAGACCGCGTCTTCAGCCTTCAACCCGCGCTGGCGCAGATAGAAGAGCTGGTCTTCGCCGATCTTCGAAGTCGAAGCTTCGTGCTCCATGCGCGCGGACGCGTTCTTGACCTCGATGTATGGGAACGTATGCGCGCCGCACTTGTCGCCGATGAGCAGCGAGTCGCACTGCGTGTAATTACGTGCGCCTTGTGCTCCCTTCAGGATCTTCACCTGTCCGCGATATGTGTTCTGTCCATGTCCGGCAGAGATGCCCTTCGACACGATTGTGCTCTTGGTGTTCTTCCCAATATGGATCATCTTCGTGCCGGTATCGGCCTGCTGATAATTGTTGGTTAGTGCCACGGAGTAGAACTCGCCTACCGAGTTCTCGCCCTGCAGAATGCAGCTCGGATACTTCCATGTGATCGCCGAGCCGGTTTCCACCTGCGTCCACGAAATTTTTGAATTCACCCCCAGGCACTTACCGCGCTTGGTGACGAAGTTGTAGATCCCGCCCTTGCCTTCCTTGTCGCCGGGATACCAGTTCTGCACGGTCGAGTACTTGATCTGCGCGTTGTCGAGCGCGACTAACTCAACGACTGCCGCGTGAAGCTGATTCTCATCGCGAATCGGCGCAGTGCAGCCTTCCAGATAGCTGACATACGCGCCTTCGTCGGCGACGATCAGCGTGCGCTCGAACTGTCCGGTCTCGGCGGCGTTGATGCGGAAGTAGGTAGAAAGCTCCATCGGGCAGCGCACGCCCTTTGGGACATAAACAAACGATCCGTCGCTGAAAACTGCTGCGTTCAGGGCGGCAAAGAAGTTGTCGGTGTAGGGAACGACAGAGCCGAGATACTTCTGTACCAAATCGGGATGCTTCTGCACTGCCTCAGAGAACGAACAGAAGATCACGCCAGCTTCGGCGAGCTTGTGCTTGAATGTGGTCGCGACGGAGACGCTGTCAAAAACGGCATCGACCGCGACTCCAGCCAGCATCTTCTGCTCCTGCAGAGGAATGCCGAGCTTCTCATAAGTGCGAAGAATCTCGGGATCGAGCTGATCCAGGCTTTCGAGCTTCGGCTTCTGCTTTGGCGCGGAGTAGTACGTGATTGCCTGGTAGTCGATCGGGCCGTACTTGATATTCGCCCACGTTGGCTCTGCGGCAGCTTTCTCCTGCGAAGCCCAGTAGCGATATGCCTTCAGCCGCCACTCCAGCATGAACTCTGGTTCGTGCTTCTTGGCCGAGATCAGCCGAATGATGTCTTCATTCAGACCTTTCGGGATTCGCTCTTCCTCAATATCGGTAACGAATCCCCACTTATATTCGCGTTCGGCTAAATCTCGAATCGTATTAACGTTCGTGCTCATTGCACTCTCCCAGAATGAAACCTTACTGCTGGTAGCTGGTGGCCTTCCGCGTCTTTGATGACGGTGAGCTGCATCGGTTGAACTAAATCGGCCAACATCACTTTCTCCAACGCGCCACGCACCACTTTGCTGATGATTCGCTGATTGCTCTTGATGGGGCAGCACGTCTCGATTTCGCAGAGGCCTTCGATGTCAGTACTGCAATCGGTGAGGGCAATCGGCCCTTCGAGACTGGCAACGATGTCCGCCACCGAGATCGCCTGCGGCAGACGCGACAAGCTGTACCCGCCCTTGATGCCGCGGTGCGAAACCAGCAGTCCGCCCTGCATGAGCTGCTTCAGAAGCTTGCTTACGGTGGGCAGGGGAAGCTTCGATTGCTCGGCGAGATCCCGGGCCGTATGGAGCTGCCGCTCGTGCTCCCGCGCCATGCAGGTCATCAAGACCAACCCGTAATCGGTCAGCTTGCCTAAGCGAATCATTGTGTTTTCAGCAACTTGGCTGTAACGGTCAAACAGGACTGAAACAGTCTGGTTTAATTGTAGTAGGGGCAACTACCGAGTTGCAAGCCGGGGAGGACAAAACCCGCACCGGCTAGATGGGTTGGAGATGACCGGATGGCCAGCTCCGGGCAAGCACGAAGCAGCCGCCTTCTGGGAAGCGCAGCCGCAACGAACGGCTGCCACCCACCTCAACCGCCGCAAAAGCGACGTTTGTCGGGGACTCCGATTCGCGCCAGGCGGTTTTGTTGTCCCGAAATAGTACGTGGAAATCCCTTAGCACTGGTGCTGCGGGACTACGTCAAAACCACGGTCATCGGTAAGCAGAGTGACTCCTTGACGCGTGGGACGAGCCGCTATATTGTCGTTTTCCGCGAGTGTAGCTGCCTCGACTTTCTGACGGAGTTTCAACACTTTCCGTGCCTCTTCTGCGCATCCTGAAAACCTCATTCTGGGCATTTGTACTTACTTTTGCCTGCAGCTCTTTTTCGAAGCCAGCTCTGGCCGACGGCGTTCCTCCGGTCACGCCGGAGGAACTCAAGATGACCAGCGAGCCGCTCGCCCCCGGCGCTCCGGCGATCATCCTGTATCGCCAGGTCGATCGCGACGATCGTGGCAATACGGCGCACGAGAACAACTTCATCCGAATCAAGATTCTGACGGAAGAAGGCCGGAAGTATGGCGACATCGAGATTCCGTTCTTCAGGAGCAGCGGCAACAACATCGTAGCGATTAAGGCACGGACGATCCGCCCCGATGGCTCAGTCGTAAATTACGACGGCAAGGTTTACGACAAGGCAATTGTGAAGTCGAAAGGCGTGAAGTACATGGCTAAGACCTTCACTCTTCCCGAGGTGCAGGTGGGGAGCGTGATCGAGTACTCGTACACCATCGACCTGGCCGAGCACTGGGTTTTCGACTCGCATTGGATTCTGAGCGACGAGCTTTTTACGAAAGAGGCTGTCTTCTCGCTGAGGCCGTACACGAACGACTACGTTCCCTTCAATGTGCGCTGGAGCTGGCAGGGATTGCCTCCGGGAACTGATCCTCCAAAAGAAGGTCCGGATCATGTAGTTCGGATGCAGGCGCACAACATTCCCGCGTTCCACACCGAAGACTTCATGCCCCCGGAGAACGAGCTGAAGTCGCGCGTCGATTTCTCATACAGCGATGAACTACCTGAAAAAGATGCGAACGCGTTCTGGAAGAAACGCGGCAAGAAGCTTAACGGAAGTGTCGAGAGCTTCATCAACAAGAAAAAAGCTATGGAAGAGGCGGTCGCACAGATCGTCAGTCCGAACGATCCTCCCGAAGTGAAACTGCAGAAGATCTATGCGCGCGTGCAGCAGCTTCGCAATACTTCCTATGAAGTCCGGAAAAGCGAAGAGGAGAAGAAGCGCGAGAAGGAAAAAGACGCCACCAACGTGGAGGATGTCTGGAAGCGCGGCTATGGAGATGGCGTGCAGTTGACCTGGCTCTTCCTGGCACTTACACGCGCAGCCGGATTCGAGTCTTATGGCGTAATGGTTTCCGACCGCAGCAACTTCTTCTTCAATCCAATCATCATGGACCCGCACAAGCTCGACGCTAATGTCGTGCTCGTTAAGGTCAACGGCAAGGACATGTACTTCGATCCGGGCGCTGCTTACACGCCATTTGGAATGCTGGAGTGGCCCGAAACGGGAGTGCAAGGTCTGCGGCTCGATAAAGACGGCGGCACCTGGGTGCAGACCACGCTGCCGGAGAGTTCGGAATCGTGCATTAAGCGGACTGCAGTACTGAATCTCTCTGATAACGGCGATCTCGAGGGCAAACTTACGATCACGTTCACTGGCCTTGAGGCGCTGCAGCGCCGCCGCGAAGAGAGGAACGAAGATGAGACCGATCAGCGCAAATTCCTGGAAGATGAGGCGAAGGAATACATCCCGGCGGCCAGCGAGATCGATTTAACCAATAAGCCGGAATGGAAGAGCTCCGCTCCGATGTTGGTGGCGGAGTACAAAATCAAGATTCCCGGCTGGGTTGCTGGCGCCGGGCGCAGGGCGATGATGCCTGTTGGCATCTTCAGTGCTCCGGAAAAGCGCGTCTTCGAACACACCGAGCGAGTCCATCCGATCTACTTCGAATATCCCTTCGAGAAGATCGATGACGTAACGATCGTGCTGCCCGTTGGTTGGCAAGTCGGAAGCTTGCCCCCTGCCAAGATGCAGGACGCGAAGGCTGTTCTGTATGAGCTGAAGGTCGAGAACGATAAAGCTACTCTTCATATGAGCCGCAGATTGAAGGTGGATATGCTTCTGTTGCCGCAGAAGTACTATCCAGCGCTGCGCAACTTCTTCCAGGTAGTGAGGTCCGGGGATGACGAACAAGTCGTACTACAGCCCATCGGCACAAGCGCAAGCAACTAAGTTGAAATTCCTTGCTGTTCCATTTTGGACGCTGCTCTTTGCGTTGAGCTGCGCGTTGCCTTCCGCCGCCTCCAGCGACGCTCCGCAGTGGATGCACGCAGCAGCGAGTGCTCCGCTGCCGGACCACGACGAGAAGACCGATGCCGTCCTCCTCTACTCGGAAACTAACGTCAACGTTGTTTCTGCTGACAAGATCAAGACGACGGTGCGAAAGGCGTACAAGGTTCTCCGTCCCAATGGACGGGAGTATGGCACGGTCGTCGTCTTCGTTAATTCAAATCGCAAAATCACGAGTTTGCACGGCTGGTGCATTCCGGCGCAGGGCAAGGACTACGAAGTTAAAGACAAAGAGGCGATTGAAGCTTCCGTTCCCAAAATCGAGGGCAGCGAACTCATCACGGATGTAAGAGCGAAGATCCTGCACATTCCCGCTCCCGATCCGGGAA
This sequence comes from uncultured Terriglobales bacterium, assembly GCA_964399125.1. GTDB lineage: Bacteria > Acidobacteriota > Terriglobia > Terriglobales > Acidobacteriaceae > Gp1-AA112. The sequence continues at coordinate 38,062 of CAYNPS010000012.1, read as the reverse complement.
ACATCGTCGGATATGAGTACGAGGTCGAGGAGCACCCACTCGTGTTGCAAAAAGTTTGGGAGTTCCAGGAAGAAAATCCGGTCCGCGAAGCTCACTACTCTCTTCAACTACCGAGCGGCTGGGAATACAAGTCGTCGTTCCTGAACTATGGGGAAGCCAAGCCGACGCAGGCGGGCGCGAATCAGTGGCAGTGGACGGTCAGCGACGTAAAAGGCATCCGCCGAGAAGAAGCCATGCCGCCTCTGGTCGGGGTGGTTGGGCAAATGCTCGTTTCCCTTTTCCCGCCCGGCGGGAGTGCCACCAGCGGGTTTAGCAACTGGGAGCAGATGGGCAAGTGGTACGCCAATCTCGCCAGTGGACGGCGCGATCCGTCGAATGAGATCAAGCAAAAGGTCGCGGAGCTTACCGCCTCATCGCCAACTCAGCTCGATAAGATGCGCGCTATTGCGAGATTCATGCAGCAGGACATTCGCTACGTCGCCATTGAGCTGGGAATCGGCGGATGGCAGCCGCATGCCGCTCCCGAGGTCTTTTCGCATCGCTACGGAGATTGCAAAGATAAAGCCACGCTGATGAGCTCTATGCTCAGCGCAATCGGGGTCGAATCGTACTACGTAGCCATCAACACAGAACGCGGATCGGTCACGGCTGAAACACCGGCGCACCCTGGGGGATTCGATCATGTGATCATCGCAATCAAGCTGCCAGATGACGTCGATGATGCCTCGCTGATAGCGGTGATGAAGCATCCCAAACTGGGACGCCTGCTTTTCTTCGACCCCACGAACGAACTCACTCCCTTTGGCCAGATTGGAGGTTATCTCCAGGCCAACTACGGGCTGCTAGTCACGCCCAATGGCGGCGAGCTTGTGGAGCTGCCAGAGCAGCCGCTCAACATGAATAGCATCACGCGGACGGCGAAACTAACGCTTGATCCCAGCGGCAAACTCGCGGGCACAGTCGAGGAGACTCGCGTGGGCGATCGCGCTTATTCGCAACGAGAGGCCTTGCGTCAGGTTACAAGCAACACCGAGAGAATAAAGCCGATCGAAAATCTATTGTCCGGTTCGCTTCCAAACTTCCGCATTACCAAGGCATCAATTCTGAACCTGACGCGCAATGACCAGCCCTTCGGTTTCAACTACAGCTTCGAGGTCGAGAACTACGCAAAAACGGCAGGTGATCTACTGCTGGTTCGTCCACGCGTGATTGGGAGCAAGTCACGAGGGATTTTGGAAACCAAAGAGCCGCGTCAATTCCCCATCGAATTCGAAGGTCCGGTGGAAGATACGGACAATTTTGAAATCACTTTGCCGGCTGGATATCAAGTCGATGAGCTGCCACCACCGGTCGATGCCGATTACGGCTTCGCCAGCTATCACTCGAAGACCGAGGTAAAAGGGAACGTGATCGACTACACGCGCACCTTCGAGGTGAAGGAGCTTAGCGTTCCCGTCAGCAAAGCCGACGAGCTGAAGAAGTTCTATCGCATTATCGCCAGCGACGAGCGGAACACGGCGGTGTTGAAGCCGGCAAAGTAGCGCCTTCGCAGGTCCGGTCTTCTTACTGCTGGTGTTAACGCGTTTTGTCCCGGCGCTGCGAAATGTGACTTTCGTAATTACCCAGCGGGCTCAAACCTCCGCCAAGATGTCGACATGAAGCTGCGCATCTGCTTTCTGGTGATGTCGCTGGCGACACTGATTTGGTACGCCGTCATCCAGCTAGCTCCGAGTGGGCGCGCCGCTACTGTCTCGACCCAATTCCATCAGCTCGGGAAGACGGCGATGCTCAGAATCGAGAGCGCACAGGATGCTCAATCGGAGCCAGAGTTCGAGACGCGCATCGCCAATGCGGATGTGGCAATGGATATAGCGCGACGAGCAGCCGTGAGCGGCGCCGATCAGCGTGAATTCGCGCAGCTCATGAGCTACATGCTGGCAGTGAAGCAGGATCATACAATGGCGCTCACCAGCTCCGATCCCAGCCAGCCGCCGGATCACGATGCAGTAAATAACGCGCGAGCCGCCGCTGAAGCCACTTTTAAATAGCCGCTGCATGACCTCAGCATCCACGATAGATGGTCGATCCAGAAATCGACTTTGCGGCGATTCGTGAGGCGATATCAAGCCTGAATGATCCACGTTTCGCCGTGAGCGGATCGGTTTGCATTCACTTAAACTGCTGATGATGGACACTTTGCCGCGAGCCCATGGATTCGAAGTTGTGGGCAATGCACCCGGCTGCGCCATCCGACGCGCTCGCGGATATTCCGGCAGCAGCGCGCTTGCTGTGCTGGCCGGCGGCATCGCCCGGCGCGCATTCCCTGGAGCGGCGTTCGCTGTTTCCCGTTCTGGGAATATCGTGCTGCAAGGAGCTATTGGGCGATTCACCTATGAAGAAGCTTCTGAAGATGTAATGTTATCGACTGTCTTCGATTTGGCATCGGTAACAAAGGTCGTTGCGACTACCGCGATGGCGATGCTGCTCTACGATCGCGGACGACTCAATTTGCAGCAAAGAGTTGTGGACGTTCTGCCGGAATTTGCGACCAATGATGCCAGGCGGGAACAGATCACCATCGAAATGCTGCTGGCACACTCTTCAGGCTTGCCGGCTTACGAGCGCCTATTTGAGCGTAGTCGTTCAAGAGAAGAGCTGATGAATCTAGCGTTCAAGGTTCCGCTTATCGCCGATCCCAGCACTCATGCTGAATACAGCGATATCGGGTTCATACTGCTGGGCGAGATTCTGGAGAGAATCGCAAACGAACCGCTCGATCGTTTTTGCACTCGTGAGATTTTCGCAGGCTTGCGCATGAAGTCCGCTTGCTTCCGTCCTCCCGAGCGTCTTCGCAGCCAGATTCCGCCTACGCGCGATGATCGGACTTTTCGCCATCGCGTGATTCAGGGCGAAGTGCACGATGAAAACGCGGGCGTGATGGGAGGCGTCGCTGGCCATGCCGGCGCCTTCGGAAATACGGCTGATCTGATGTCGTTTTCCGCGGCCCTGCTTGGTTATGGGCCAGCGCTATTCCAAAAAGAAACTATCGCGCTATTCACCCGCAGACAATCGTCTCCTCCAGGAACATCGCGAGCATTAGGATGGGATACTCCCTCTCCGCCCTCGCAATCCGGCAAGCACTTCTCACCTTTCTCTTTTGGGCATTTGGGATATACAGGAACCTCGCTGTGGATCGATGGCGAACGCCAGATCGCGATTGCGCTGCTCACCAATCGCACGTGGCCGGACAATGAATCGAAGCTGATCAAGCAAATCCGGCCGGCGTTTCACGATGCGGTCATGGAAGAAGTGCTGGGCATCGGGGTGTAACAGAGCCGCCGCCGGTAGGCCGGGGTAGCCGTCCTGCAAAGCGGGATTGCAGCTGCGGCTTTTCAGATATCTACATCTCACGTTGAATCGGCGCTGGGTTAAACGCCCAGCACCGACCCACCGGCTACCGCCGGCGGTTCTGTTGCGTGTCTTCAGGCTTGCAGCACGCCGGTGTAGATGGCCATTCCCACAACGGCGTCGATCCCCATTTGATCGAGTCGCTGAATTTCTTCTGCGGACTTGATACCGCCAGCGACGATCAATTTGTTTCGATTCGCATTGCATAAATCGTCGAGCACAGAGAAAGGAAATCCTTGCAGCATTCCTTCTGTGTCGATGTGGGTGTAGAGAAAAGCAGAGCAGAATGGTTCCAATTTGCGCATCGCATCAGCCGGGCGCAATCCTGTGCTCTCTTTCCAGCCTTTAACAGAAACATATCCCCCGCGTGAATCGACCGCGAAGATAAGCTGGTCGGCACCAAGCTGCTTGGAGAGCTCCCTTGCAAAAGCAATGTTCACGTCGGCTCCCGAAAACAAAGAGGAGCCGATGATGGCTTTCCGTGCTCCCCATTCGAGGACCTGCCGTGCAGCTTCGGCTGTCCGCAGCCCACCGCCTACTTGGCAGGGGAGTTCAGCGCAAAGCCCTTTCACTAGTTGCTGGTTATCTCCTTTGCCCATGGCGGCATCCAGATCGATTACCTGGACCACAGGAAACTTGCTGAAACGGCGGACCCATTCCGGGAAGTCATCAAATTCGAGGGCCTTGCGTTCTCCCTGGACGAGCTGCACGATCTTGCCGCCCATCAGATCGATCGACGGAATCAGCATGGCAGCCTCATCGGTATGCCTTCGTCCTGTAAGACGTTCTTGAGGTCGCGGACGTTCTCGATCCCGAAATGGAATATTGAGGCAGCGAGAGCGGCGTCGGCTTTACCGGAGCGAAACACTTCGACAAAGTGGCTGGCGTTGCCCGCGCCACCAGAAGCAATCACTGGAATCTGCACGGCGGAGCTGACTCTCGCCGTGAGTTGACAATCAAAGCCGATGCCCGTGCCGTCGCGGTCCATGGATGTGAGCAGAATCTCTCCCGCGCCGCGCTGCTCAGCTTCGACAGCCCATTCAGTAGCCGTTCTTCCGGCGGGAGTTCGTCCTCCAGCGACGTAAACATCGTAACGTTGGCCGTTGCTACCGAGGCGCGCATCGATGGCAACAATGACCGCCTGCGATCCGAAGCGCACGGCGATCTGCTCGATCAAGTGTGGATCGCGGATTGCCGCAGAGTTGATGCTGATCTTGTCGGCGCCCGCTTCGAAGATCGATTCGGCATCGGCGAGTGTGCGAATGCCCCCGCCGACTGTGAAGGGGATAAAAAGTTCACGAGCAGTACGGCGCACAGTCTCAATGAGAATGCCGCGCTTCTCGTGAGTAGCAGTGATGTCGAGCAAAACGATCTCGTCGGCCCCCGATCCGGCATGCGCCCGCGCCAGCTCAGCCGGATCGCCTGCGTCGCGCAGGTTCACGAATTGCGTGCCTTTGACGACACGTCCAGCGTCAACGTCGAGGCAGGCGATGATGCGTTTGGTCAGCATGAACTCTGGGTCAAAAAGGCAAAGAGGTTGAACACGGAGGACACGGAGGGACACAGAGGTAAAAAATGGTTAGGCATTACAAATCTGAGCCATGTTCAATGTCTTGCAACGTGTCGCTTGTTGTTTGTTCCTCCGTGCTCCTCCGTGTCCTCCGTGTTCAATCCGCGATTCAAAGCTGTACGAAATTTCGAAGCAACTTCAATCCGACTTCGCCCGATTTCTCCGGGTGGAACTGCACGCCGAAGATGTTGCCGTGTTCCAGCGCAGCCGAGTACGTCCCGACATACTCAGTCACTGCGACGGTGTCCGCAGTCACCGGCGCGCAGTAGGAATGCGAGTAGTACACGAACGATCCCGATTCGATTCCGTTCAACAGCCATGAATTGCGAACCTTCGCGATACGATTCCATCCTACGTGCGGCACCTTTGATCCGGATGCGTCGAAACGCTCGCACATCGAAGGAATTGCGCCAAGCCCTGGAGTGTCCGGAGCCTCACTGCTGCCGGTCAGCATCCACTGCATGCCGACACAGATTCCCAAAAAGGGCTTGCCGGCGGCGATGCGCTCCTGGATCGCTCCACGCAATCCGCGACGGCTCAGCTCAGCCGTAGCCGCAAAGTGACCTACGCCCGGGAGTACCAGCTTGTCCGCACCTTTCACGGCTTCAGGATCAGAGGTGACGAGCGATTGGGCTCCAAGATGGTCGAAGGCCTTCTTCACCGAAGCAAGATTGCCGGCTTTGTAGTCGATGATGGCGATCACAGCAGGCCCTTGGTGCTGGGAAGCATTTTTGCCAGACGCTTGTCCCGCGAACATGCAAAGCGCAGAGCGCGTGCGAATGCCTTGAACAGAGCTTCCAGCTTGTGATGGTTGGAGCGGCCGTAGATTGTCTTGACGTGAACATTGGCGCGGGCACCGCGGGCAAAGCCTTCGAAGAAGTCATAGGCGAGTTCTGATTGGAAATCGCCGACCAGCCGTGCGCGAACTTTTGTGTCCACAACGGCCGAGGCTCGTCCGCTGAGATCGACTGCTGCCATGCCGAGCGTCTCATCCATCGTCATGAGGAAGTAGCCGGCGCGCAGAATGCCTTTGCGGTCTCCGAGTGCGCGGTCGAACGCTTCGCCGAGTGCGATGCCAACATCCTCAACGCTGTGATGCTGATCCACATCCAGGTCGCCATTGCATTTGAGCCGCAGGTCAAACGCGCCGTGTCGCGTGAAAAGCTCCAACATGTGGTCAAAGAAACGAATACCGGTGGAGACCTCGTACTTGCCACGGCCGTCGATGTTCAATGCCAATGCGATTTTTGTTTCGGTTGTGTCGCGTTGGAGTCTGGCGGTTCTCATCGCGCACCCGCTTGCGCTTGTGTAGGAGACTTCTCAGGCGCGACCCAGTCGATGGCTTTCAAGACTTTGGGAAGCGTTTGCAAGAGACGATCGGTGTGCTCGGCGGCTCCAACGGTCATGCGCACGCAGCCGTCGCATCCAGGATCCTTGCTGCGGTCGCGCACGAGAATTCCGCGCTTCTTCATTTCCGTTACGAAGTCAGCATGTCGTGCTCCGATTTTCGCAAGAACAAAATTTGCCTGGCTGACCCAATATGGAATTCCATGGCAGGCGAGCTGAATCATCAAGCGACCGCGTCCTTGCACCGCCTGGTGTACGTAGCCTTCGACGAAGGCGCGATCAGCAAGCGCTGCCGGCAGACATGACAACGCGATGCCGTTTACGTTGTACGGCGAGCTAACTTTGCGCACCATGTGCATCTGAGATTCGGTGCCGCAAAGGACACCGACACGCAATCCAGCAAGGCCGTATGCCTTGGAAAATGTTCTGGCCACAAATAGGTTGGGAAAACGATTCACCGAGCCCAGCACGGTTTCGCCACAAAATTCGTAGTAAGCCTCGTCCACCAATACCGCAGCCTGCGGAGCTACATCGGCGAGCTTGAGCAGATCTTGACGCGGAACGAGCGTTCCAGTGGGATTGTTCGGACTGGCAACAGCAATGAGCCGTGTCTTCGGACCGATTCGGGAAAGCACTTGATCGACAGGAAATTTGAAGCCGTCATCCGGATCTGCCTGTACGGAGATGACGGTTGCGCCGGTGCTCTGTGCATAGATTTCATACATCGAGAATGTCGGGACAACGATGATGACTTCGTGCTCCGGCTCGAGGTAGGTTTCGCAGAGCAGATGAATCGCTTCATCGACTCCATTCGTAAGCAGCACCTGTGGAGCCGTCAACCGCAGGTACTTCGCTACAAGAGCTTCGACGGGCGCCCGCTCCGGATATTTCGTCAGCTCCTCGCTGGCGATGCCTTGCAGGACTTCGGCGACTTTGGGCGATGGAGCTTCAGTATTCTCGTTGAAGTCAAGGCGCAGGCCATCGCGTCCGCTGAGCGGCGGATGATACTCCTTCATCTTGCATACGGCCTCGCGCGCCTGCAGAATCTTCTCCATCAGGCTTCCGTCCTCACAGCGACTGACTGCGCATGAGCAAGCAGACCTTCAGCGCGAGCCAGGGTGGTCACCTCGCGTGCGATCGTTCCCAGGCCGCGCGATGAGAATTCCTGCACGGTGATGAGTTTCACAAAATCATTTACGCTTAGACCGCCGCGAAATCGCGCGCACGCACCGGTGGGCAACACGTGATTGGGACCCGACGCATAATCGCCCGCAGCCTGCGGTGAAAAATTTCCTACGAATACCGAACCTGCACAGCGAACTTCACTGAGTGCTGACTGATTGGGCACGGTGATGTGCTCAGGCGCAAGCAGGTTCGCGACCTGCATGGAATCGGCAAGAGATTCCGAAAGGATGACGTAGCCGTTTCGCTTCAGCGCTTCGCGCGCGACCCGATTGCTCTCAGATTGACGCTTTGTTTCCGCGATCACCTGCTCGGCCAGTTTCTTGTTCGAGGTAACAAAAATCGGCAGCGCGTCGGGATCGTGCTCAGCTTGAGCTACCAGATCAGCAGCGACGAAAACTGCATTCCCATTTTCGCTAACGACCAAAGCCTCCGTTGGCCCTGCGAGCATGTCTATGGAGCAATCGAACGCGACCAGTTTCTTTGCAGCGGTGACAAACGCATTCCCGGGGCCGACGATCTTGTTCACTTTTGGGATTGACTTCGTTCCATACGCCAGCGCTGCGATAGCCTGCGCACCACCGATTGCGTAGAACTCTTTCACTCCGAGCAACGCCGCTGCAGCGAGAGTTTCCGGCGCAGGTCGCGGAGAGACCACAACGATTCGCGGTACGCCTGCAATCTGCGCGGGAATGACAGTCATTAATAGAGTGGAAGGAAGTGGATGTCGTCCGCCAGGGACGTAGCATCCAACTGCATCGATGGCACGGACGAGCTGCCCGAGCTTTACTCCGGGCTGCACTTCACGAATCCATTCCTGCGGACGCTGCCATTCGCAGAAGCGCCGGATGTTCGTTGCGGCTGTTTCCAGCGCGTGTCGGAAATCAGGAGTGACTTGTTGCCATGCGGCATCGATTTCCGCCTGAGGCACGCGAAGGCCCTTGCCTTCAAAGCCGTCGAACTTGCGCGCATAACGCAGCAGGGCAGAGTCGCCGCGCTTGCGCACGGCATTCACGATCTTAGCTGCCGTTTTTTCGGCGCGCGCGAGATCGAGAGCTCCGCGATTGGCGAGTCTCGTTAGCACGGCAGTACTGCGTTTGGCGGTGATGAGTTTCATTGCCTTGTCGGATCACATCACAATCTTATTCAGCGGATACTCTACAATCCCGCTCGCCCTGGCATCTTTCAGTTTCGGAAGCACATCGCGCACGATGCTTTCTTCGAGAATCGTGTTCACAGCAACCCACTCGCGGTCGCTGAGCTCGGAAACCGTAGGGCTGTTGAGCGCAGGCAAAACGGCGAGTACCTGGGCCAAGTCGGACTTGCGCACATTGAGCATCAGGCCAACGCGGCCCTGCGCATCAATGGCGCCGCGAAGCATGAGCGCGACGTTTTCAATCTTTTTGCGTTTTTCCGCGGATTGCCATGCCTTTTTATTGGCGATGAGCTGCGTTTGCGACTCGCATACAGTCTCGATAATGCGCAATCGATTGGCTCGAAGCGAGCTTCCGGTTTCCGTGACTTCGACAATGGCGTCGGCCAGGATGGGAGGTTTTACCTCCGTTGCTCCCCAGGAAAACTCGACTTTGACCGGGATGTTCTTTGAAGCGAAGTAATTCTTTGTAGTGTTTACCAGCTCAGTTGCGATGATGCAATCGCGGAGATCTTCCGCTTTTTCAAAACGGGAATCTTGGGGGACAGCAAGAACCCAGCGCACCTTACCGCGGCTCTGCTTGGCATAGACCAGGTCGGTGACGGTTTCGACTTCAAGTCCGCTTTCGATGACCCAATCGCGGCCCGTGAGCCCGGCATCAAGGAAGCCGTGTTCGACGTAGCGGGCCATTTCCTGGGCGCGGATCAACATGCACTCGATCTCGGGATCGTCGATTCCGGGAAAATAAGACCTGCCGCTAGCGTAGATATTGAATCCAGCGCGTCCGAAAAGTGCGATGGTCGCGTCCTGCAGACTGCCTTTGGGTATGCCGAGGCGAATCTTCATCGCTTCACCTCGAGCGCGGGCGCGATCTCGATGTTCTTTGTAAAGCAGGAGCGCGTGCCTTCGTGGCAAACGAGTCCGTCGCCCTCTACTTGCACACGAAAGAGCAGGCAGTCATTGTCGCAATCCGTGGCGGCGGAGATCACGCGCAGACGATTGCCTGAAGTCTCGCCCTTCATCCACAGCTTCTGCCGTGTGCGGCTGAAGAAGGTCACAAATCCTGTCTCAAGCGTGCGCTTGTAAGCTTCAGCGTTGGCAAAGCCGACCATTAACAAATCGCCATTGGCGTCGTCCTGAACAACTACCGGGACCAGGCCTTCCATTTTGTCGAAGTCTATCTTGATCATTTCCTCTCCGTTACCGCTCGATCCGCACAGAAGGCACAAACACGAAACCCGCTGAGCAGATGCGTCAGCGGGTCTTGAATCTCTTGATTTACTTTGAGTTCGTTAGAGACGATCCGCCGACACGTTGGTCACGTGATGATGATGGCGGTGATGGTGAAGCTGTCTCATCTCTGTGCCACTGAGATTACATGCAGCAGGAATTCGCTGTCAAATTTCCCGTTTTCCGGCCGGCTTTTTCTTTTTGCCATTTCCCAAAACGAGATCGGCGAGTTCGAGATAACGATTGCCGGCTGCTTCGGAATGTCCGTGGATGATTGTCCGCGGCGTCTGTTGGGTGTGCTTGCGCAGCAGCTCTTTATCGACCCACAGACCGAGAGGATGGTCGTCGGTCGCGGCCAGAATGGTGCGCTTCGGGCGCGCCTTGGCCTTCTTCACCTTTGCCGGCATAACTTACTCCTGAGTGTGTTTCAGGAGCATACAACATCAATGTTAGCTGAGGGTAACTATTTTTGATTACTTAGTCAGGGTTAAACGGGCGCGGTCAAGGTAATGAGCCCCGTCGATTCTGCCTGCTCGTGAGCGTGGTAGGAGGAACGCACCAATGGGCCAGATTCGACATGCCGGAACCCCATTTTCAGGGCTTCTTCCTTGAGGAAGCAAAATTCGTCTGGATGGTAGTAGCGCGTCATGGGCAGGTGGTCGCGGGACGGACGGAGATACTGGCCTACGGTCAGGATATCCACTCTCACCGCAACCAGATCGCGAAAGACTTCAAGCAGTTCGTCGGTAGTCTCCCCGATGCCGACCATTACGCCGGTCTTCGACACCATGCCCGGAGCAAAGGTCTTCACATTATCCAAAAGCTTCAGCGTGCGCTCATAGCGCGCGCCGGAACGTACGGCGCGATAGAGGCGGGGTACTGTTTCCGTGTTGTGATTTAAAACCTCAGGCTTTGCATCGAGGACGATCTTCAGTGCATCTTCCCGCCCTTGAAAGTCGGGAATGAGAACTTCCACCTGGCATCCGGGAGCCTGCTCACGAACCTGGCGGATTGTTTCGGCGAAGACTGTAGCTGCCCCGATGTTGTCGTCATCGCGATTCACGCTGGTAATCACCGCGTGTTTCAGTCCAAGCGTCGCAACGGCTTCAGCCACGCGGCGAGGCTCATCAAAGTCGATGGGGGCGGGCTTGCCCTTAGGCACAGCGCAGAATCCGCAGCGCCGAGTACAGAGATTGCCGAGCAGCATGAACGTTGCCGTACGGTGGTGCCAGCACTCTCCGATATTCGGACACTGTGCCGACTCGCAAACCGTGTGCAGCTCCAACTTGCGCGCCAGCTTCTTCAGTTCGTGATAGTTCTCGCCCATCGGCGCTCGCGCCTTCAGCCACTCCGGCTTTGGCTTGGGCACACGTGGCGCGAGATCGATCTGCACGAGTTCGGCAAAAGCTGCCATAAGCGTTAGTTCTATTGTACGAGACGCGGCCACCTCAACTCGCATTACAGCGTGTGGAGGAACGCGAGAAGGTCGTCAATGTGCTTGTCATCGAGCACGCTGTTGAACGGCGGCATATTGCGCCGACCGCTCACAATCGTGTTGCGCACGTGTTCGTCAGTCGCGGGCATGCCGCTCGGCAGCGATTGCTTCCTAAACATTGCCACCAGCGGCGGACCTTGCAGGGGCTCCTGCTTGTACGCGTTATGGCACACGGCACAATTGGCGGCGAAGATCTCGCGTCCGCGAAGTTCCTGAGCAGTGAGCGGACGAGCCGGCTTCGATGGTTTGCTGTTACATGCGGCGAATCCCAAAACGAAGAGCAAAGAGGCGAGCAGCAGGAACAATTGGAAGGAGCGTCTCAACCATCTATTATCAGCAGCGGTCGCGCTTTTGAAAAGCGATCTGCGGCAATCTGAAGCGGACAACGCAACGAATGGTCATTTTCCCGATTGCTGACGAAGGGGATAACGCTCCAAGCGCGGCCTGGCCTGCGGTTGAAGAACGTCAGCGGCAATCAGCTTCGTCGTACTGGCTGGTAACGCAACCCGCGCACGCAGCTCTTTCCGGAGAACTGGCGGCATCTTTACGCGAAGATCTGTTTGGTCGAATCGATGACACTGTTGCTCGCTCGATCGCCCTGCACGATTCCGGCTGGAGCATGGCTGACGCCGAACAGATCCAGCAGCTTCGCGCCAATCCGAAGCTGAAGCCGAAAAGCTTCCTCGAATTTGCTTCCGATCAGTTTCTGCGCGCCTGGACCGCTTCCATCGACACCGCCGAGAAGTTCGCGCCCATCGGCGGATTCCTAGTGAGCCGGCACTTCGAGCGCATCTCGATGCGAAATGGAGATAAAGATCAGAGCAAGTTGCAGAGTTTTCGCAATCGGGAAAAACAGCGCCAGCAGCGGCTAAAGCCTAAGATTCATGCGCAAGAGAAGGCGCTCGAAAGACTCGTGGACGCGCTTCAGTTTTGCGACTTGCTGTCGCTGTACCTGTGTTGCGGATCGAAACGGTCAGTGAGCTTCGATTGTCCCAAACTGACATTGAGCCGCTCAGGAGATGAGTACCGCGTTGATCCATTCCCCTTTAGGGAACACCGACAGTTCAGCTTCTCGGCTTTGAAGCATCCGGCAAATGGCAAGCCCAAATCGGGAGCGACGTTTTACATCAATGTGTAGCAGCAATGCCGCCTGAGGTGAGGATGGGCGGCCCGGATTCGGTCGATACCCGCAAGGCAATCGAATGCATCGCCGATCTGGTGCTGGGCTCGGCCGCCCAGCACCACCCGCCGGCTACCGCCGCCGGTTTCGTTATCGCGTCCTGCTGATCGGCATCACCTTTTGGCGCACGCGGCTGCTTCGACGGCTAAGACCGCGGCGAGCATCGTCGAATTTGTCGCGGACTGCCTGCCTCACCTCGGAGCCTGAGCGCGGAGCGAGGAGCAACGAAATCAGAGCTCCGATGCCTATTCCGATTCCTAAGAAGATCAGGGCTGTCTTTGCGGTGTCGGAAGCGCCGGCAGCTCTGCTGTACTCGCCATATTTCTCGTAGTGGTTCATCGCCTCTTCTGATGCGAATGAAATGGGGGCCGTTTGCTAAGGAACCAAGCCCCGCGTTTGGCTGAGCCAGGGTATAGGGCAGCCGCGCCTGTGCAATACTTCGAAACTGCTGCTGGGCTTGGTCGCCCAGCAGCACCCGCCGGCTACGGCCGCCGGTTCCGTTACTTCGCGCAGTCCGGACCGGCAGGCTTGTACGTCGATTTATTTTCCGTGAAGCAAGCTTGCACCTGCTCGCCATATCGCTCATTTATGGTCTGCGGAATTTTGTCCCGAGTAATTTCCCGAAACTGGAATTTGATTTCGCCGCTGCGCTGCACTGTTCCCAGCAAATATCCGTACAGATCGGTTCTAGCTTGCTTAGCTCCAGCCAGGTTATCGGGTAGACGATAGCGGACCGCGCCCGCCGTTCCTACGATCCAGCCGGGAAGCAGCGTTTCCGGATTCGGGTGGCACGCGTCGTTGTACGCATCTTCAACGAAAAAATGCGAATGGCTGGCGAGAACATACACGTATTTTTTTGTCTTGCTTCGAAACGCCAGCAGATCCTGATACACGCGCCGGCCGCTTCGTTCCATCTGCGCTGATTCATTCATGCCATGACCGGTGGAGATGCTGTCAGGCAAGGCATCGTGCATTCCGACTACAACCGTTCCCACCGAAGCATCGGATTCGTCGTGGGCAAGTACGCGTTCGATCCACAAGACCTGCGCGTCATCGAACTGATCGAGCGATGCGTTGTCCAAGGAAAGAAAGTCGATTCCATTTTGGATCCAATGATAGTAGGTGCGGAGCTTGTGATCATGAGGGTCATCGCTGAGGCGCTGCGCCCTGATCGGTAATGCATCGAGCCAATCGGCAAACTGCTGCAGATAGTCGGCGCGCGTCTTTGGTGGGACTAGCTCGTGGTTGCCGATGGCGAGAAAGACTGGTGTATCGCCGAAAGGATCGAGTTGACGCGCGATGAAATCGTCCCATTCAATGCGTTGGTAGTCGGAGATGGTCGGCTTTTTCCCGCGATACTCAGGAGCGGCGAGCAGGTCCTGATCGAAATCGTATCCAGCACGAAAATCGCCAAGATGCCAGTAGAACTTCACGCCATCAGCCCGCGCACCAGCAGCGATTGCCGGCATCACGACATCGCCGCAATTGCGCGAATCGCCGGAAACGGCAAAGGACCAGGTATTGTGCGATTGAGCAGTGAGGGAACTCACCAATCCGAAAATGCAGAAGAGAAATGCAGATATGAAAAGCTTTGCAAGGCTCAAGTGTTCGATTCCTCGATTGTTGATCCAGCAGAATCAAGCAATATAGAAGAAATCTCTCAGACTTTCGAATGTATAGAAGTTAGGATCAAGCGCGGGCATTTTCAAATCGTTTTTCTAAGATCGTTCGACTCGAGAAGACATTCTTCCTAACACCGCAATCACTCCCGCCACGACGAACATCATTCCGAGCACAACCTGCAATGACAGCCTCTCGCCTCCGATCGACCAGCCGAGTAGCACAGCAATGACAGGATTGACATACGCGTAACTGGCTACTCGCGTTGCAGGCTCATGTCCCAATAGCCAGACGTATGCGGTAAACGCCAGAATCGATGCGCCTACGACGAGATACACCATCGAGAGCGCGACTCTCATGTCCACTTCCTCCGGAGCGAAGCGACGTGCGTCACCAGAGAGAAGCGAAACGATACTTAGGGTGAGACCTCCTAGCATCATCTGGATTCCAGCCGAGGTTGGTCGCGAATTGGGAAGCGGCAGATGGCGAGACCAGATGGTTCCCGTCGCCCAGGCCAACGTTCCGATAAGCAGCGCAATAACTCCGGCGAGATCGATTCGCTGAGTCGCCGCGCGCTCGGGAGCGAGACTCAGGACGACTACTCCAGCCAACCCGCACGCAGTACCCACAAGCAGTCGTCTGGGCATTCCCGAACCGGAACGAGCCCATTCAAAGATCGCGATCCACACTGGGATGAGAGCAGAAATGATCGCCGCCACACCCGAGGGCACACGCTGTTCCGCCCAGAAGAGAGGCCCGTAGTTGCACGCGAACATCACTACGCCGAGCAGGAGCGCGCTGCGCCACTCCCGCAGCTTCGGAAATGTGTCCCCGCGCAGTTGCGACCATGCGAACAGAATCAGGCCTGCACTCAGGAAGCGAACGCCGGCTGCGAGGATCGGCGGAACTGTGGCGACGATCACGCGGATCGCTAGAAACGATGCTCCCCAAAGAAAGTAGATGGCAGAAAACGCGAGCAGACGAAGAGAGCGGGAAGGCGCGACAGCGGGTACGGTCACCGTGGCCATGCTGCAACAGATGCTCGCGGACTGAGAAAAGCCTCAGTCAATTGCGTCTACCAGATCGGGATCGGATCCGCGTAATTCGCGCTTCGCTGCGCTTGTGGCCATGTCGAGCAACTTTTGCAGGCGACGCTGTCGCGCATCCGGAGTTCGGTAATAAAAAACAGCCATTAGCTCGCCGCGGCGCTGGCGAGGCGTCATGCGGGCCCAACCGTCGCGCGCGAGCGCGTTGCGGTCGAATGCCGTCCTGATCAACGGCGGCAGCTCGCGTTCCGCCTCCATTGTCTCCAACATGCGCTCGGCGATCTGATCGGCACGGCGCTCGCGGCTAGCAGCGCTTTTGGGCTCGGCTATCCAGCTTGCGATGTAGTTACGGTACGAATAGTTCAGCGACTCGAACCACTTCTTCAGACGCTTGCTCTCTGCGAAGATGCGATTCAGTTCTGCTGGAACCTTGATTTCGCGTGGTGCAGTATCAGGTTCGATTTTGAAAGTAGCGGTTACGCCCTCGATGATCCCGGCGTTCTTTTGAACCTGCTTGTTAATCAGCAGGAATGAACGGCCCTCCTTTTCGGGAAAGACTGACGTACGGAAGACCGCGCCGTTCACCTCGCCGCGGACTTTCGGCCTGGCGCTGCCCCAGGTTTTCTTTACGTCGAACGGAATACGGACAATGACCCAGCCCAAATTGCCGCGCAATCGTTCCAGTGTGCCGCGGAAGATTTTGGCCTGAGAGTTGGGCATATTGGAGTGCAATTGTAGCTGCACGACCAACAGAGCCGAAGCAAGAACCACGCAGGAAAGGCGAACACGAAGGTCACGAAGTTAAACACCAGAGGTCGCGGAGCAAAGTTCGCTTTTCCCAATGAGCTTCCTTAGGCTCTTGTGCCTGTACTCTCGCGCTGGTACGGCGGATTACTTCACGGACATCAAGCTCTCGACGGAGAACTTGCTGTTTCCGGTCTTCACTGGCTTTCCGGTAGTGATGGATTCCCGAATTGGAGCGAGCGGGGCTTTGTCGTCAAATGTAGCGATGCCGTTCTGCTGCGAGACGCCGAGCTGGCGCCAGAGCTGGTCGAGATCGACGCTCACCGCCTTGTCTTTCATCCTGGCGTAGAGCTGTTCTAAAACGGGAACACCGGCGGCTTTGTCGCCGACCGACAAAGCATGATCAAGGTCCCAATCCTTCGTGATTACTCCGCCGTCATGCATGATTCCGCGCAGCGCGTCATCGAGGCCTTTGCGATTGTGGGTGCGCTCGTGAATCTCAATGTCGGCGAGCAGACAGAAGAGCGCGCCGCCCCAGTAGGTGCGTCCCCAAGTGTGGGTATTATCGAGTCCCTCATCGCCTTCTTCCGGGAGCCCTTGGTGCATGTCGCGTGCCATCTCGCCCCAGACGTGCTCCTTGCCCCAATTACCCGCGCGCGACCTGGCAATCGGTTCCACGTAAACGGCGGTCCCTTCCTCAATCCAGTGGTGCTCGCGTGGGACCGATGGAAATGTAAGGTGCACCATCTCATGTGTGAGCATCCAGTCGCTTTTGAGTTCCTCCGGAGTGCTCCGCGTACCAACTGAGATGCGTATAAGACCGCCATTGTCGACACCGAACGTGTGGCCGTTATGAACGCCGCGTCCATCGAAGCTGCGGATTTCGAGATAAGTGTGCGACAGTGGGAAGCGACCGTAGTACGCGACGATTGCATTGCCGGCATCGTGTACCCAGGTCATGAGTTCTTTTTGGGTAGATTGCGGCAGGTCGGAATCGAGATTCACGTCAACGGTGCCGCCGCCGATGGTAAATGAGGGATCGCGATGAGGTGCAAAAGCGAAGCTGAACACGAGGAGAATCGAGAGTATTGCAGATGCGAACATCGGTAGAACCCAGCACTCAGCAGTCAGCACTCAGCACAACCCTACATACCTAGGCTCATTTCTAGCTGAACACTGATTGCTGGCCGCTGAAAGCTGCTTTCCGAGCTTATCAGAGTCTCTGCGAGACCGTTGCCGGCAACGGCTGAGGCGTTTCTCTATAGCGCCGCTCGACGTAACGGCGAATCAGCCAATCGATGGAGAATACGCCCGGTCCGAAAACGAAGATGAGCAGTGACGCGAACCAGAACGTATATGGATCGGCTCCGTAGAATTTTCCTGGCTCGGCGAAAATGGACCTTAGTGCCTCGCGATCAGCGGTAACATACGCGACAGTCATGTCGATGACGAGCGGAATCGAGATCAGGCGCGATGCCAGGCCAACGAAGAGCATGATTCCGCCAACACACTCCAGAATCGACACCAGCCAAGCATTGAAGACCGGAAACGGAATTCCCAATTGGGTAAAGAAACCGATTGGCTTTGAGATGTCCTGTAGCTTGCCCCAACCAGCCTGCCAAAACTGCCAGCCCCAATACAGACGGATGGCGAGCAGCAGTGGCGATTGCAGTGAGTTGCCGACGCGAATCAGCAGACGGAAGAGACTCCGGGACGTATTGATGATGCTCATAGGCGTTCTATGAGAGTCATTGTGGGGCCGAAAAGTTTCAGACTGCGCTTGGGAATCCGAAGCGGCAACAGAACCGCCGGCTCATCACCGGTTTTCTGTCGTACTTTGGTCCTGTCCTGCAGGCGGCTTCACCGTTTGAACGATCGCGACAGTGCGATTTGTCGGCGTGAACGTCGCATTTGCGACACGGCGAATGTCTTCCTTCGTGACTTTCTGCAGCCGGTCGATGTTGTAGAAGAGTTCGCGCCAGTCCCCATATCGCGCCTGATAGATGGCGAGTTGAGCGGCGAGTCCTGCATTATCGCCCAGCCCACGAATAAGGTTGGCCTTCGCGCGAGTTTTGACCATTTCCAGTTCGGCATCGCTCACATCCTGTGTTTTGATGCGATCGATCTCTTCTTTAAAACCAGCCTGGAGTTCGGCGGGCGTGTGTCCCTGAGTGGGAACAGCATAGAAGCCGAAGAGGCTCGGATATTTGACGCCAGGAAAATCCGTGAAGCCAACTGCCGCTGCTGCGATCTTCTTGTCGCGGACCAGCGAGCGATACAGCCGGGACGTGCGGCCTTCCGAGAGCAGATCGGAAATGGCGTCATAGACCGCATCGTCTTTATCGCGATAATCGCCGCGATGGTAGCCCTCGAGGTAAATCGGCTGCGAGGGCTCAGGGATATTGACATTGCGCTCATCGACCTGCCGGGGTTCCACCGTGTGCAGATCTTCCGGCCTCGGTTTCGCGGGAAGTTGTCCGAAGTATTTCTCCGCCAGCGAGAAAACCTCATCCGGTTTCACGTCACCCACAACGGCGATGGTCATGTTCGAAGCTACGTAATACTTATCGAAGAACTGCTGGGCTTCTGTGCGCGTGAGATTGGTGAGATCGGACGGCCATCCCACATTGGGATTTCGATAAGGATGCGCGATGTAAGCCGTGGCTAGGAACTGCTCGATCATTCGCCCCAACGGACTGGAGTCGGTGCGCATTCTCCGCTCCTCATAGACGACGTCTCGCTCCTGGTAGAACTCGCGCAAGACAGGATGCAAGAAGCGATCCGATTCCAGGTATGCCCACAGCTCCAGCCGGTTTGACGGCATGGAATAGAAGTACGAGGTCTCATCCTCGGCGGTGGTGGCGTTCAGGTCTTCACCGCCCTCGCGTTCAATGATTTCTCCAAACTCGTTTTTCTTTACGTACTTGTCCGCTTCCTCTTCGGCCTGGAGAAATGCCTTTTCGAGCTGATCAAGCTTCTTCGGGTCCTGTCCGACTCGCTTCAGCTTCTCGCGTTGATATGCAAGATAGGCGGCTTCCTCTTTTTCCATCGCGACCTTCTCAGCGGCATAATCGGTTGTGCCGATCGTGGTAGTTCCTTTGAAGGCCATGTGCTCAAACATGTGCGCCATGCCGGTCTCGCCTTTGGGATCCTGTGCTGCGCCGGCATCGACCAGCGTATAGAACGAGAAGACCGGCGCCTCGTGACGTTCACATACGAGAATCGTGAGGCCGTTTGCGAGCGTCTTGACGCTGGTTTTCTTTTCGAATGACGCCAGATCCTGCGCCAGCAGCGCAGTTGAGAACAGGACAAGTTGTAACGAGAGGAGAAGGCGAGCAGCTCGGGACATCGTGACTCCCTCCGAGTTGCGAAGGTAAATGCTGGTCAGAAGAAGTGTCAAACAGCAGCAAGGCGGCCACGGAGCCACTAAGCCCCGCAGCTTCGAAGCTAAATGCCCTGGAGCTTTGACTGGGCTGAGAGCTGCTGGTGGAACGGAAGCTCAATTTGACGGCAGCACTCATGCACGCCAGCTAGGTTCATGGTTCTATGGCTTCGCAGCTCATCCCGCCCTAGCTGAACGTCGCGGCTTGAGTATTTCAGAAACCTTTCTCACCAGTGCATCTGGATCGTCGGAGGTCGACACGAAGCCATCTACATAAGCAATCACCATCTCTGCCAGGGTGAACACACCAGAGAAGATGATCACCGGCACGGTCGGCCGCAGCGTTTTCATTTCTAGCGCAACCAGATCGCCACTCATGCCAGGCATGTAGTAATCGACAATAGCCAAGTCGACGTAGTTTTCGGTGAAGAGCTTGAGTGCATCGACACCATTGCTGGCGCTGAGTACTTTGTAGCCAAGCAGCCGCAGGCGAGCATTCATTACCTCCAGTCTCTGCAGGTTGTCGTCAACATAGAGGAGGGTTTCACCCATACATACTTAGAGGCACATCAGCGGGGATTTCGAGTGATTACGGCGGGACAATGTACGTTCGTACTCTCTTGGGCGAGGCAACCAATTCCCATCAGCAGGCAGACAGATTCTGCGCGACGAGAGCAGCTAGCCAGCGGCTTCACAGTAGCGTTTCGCAGCCCAGAGCTCTCGTCAGGTTTAGCTCAGCAATCAACATTTGCCGAGTGCTCCGCTGGTACGATTGAAAGCCAGCGGCTACATCTAGCGAGAGGATCTGCATTTGCAAGTTTTCATCATTTCCGCAGTGCGCACACCAATTGGTAAGTTCGGAGGCTCGCTCGCGCACATGAGCGCAGCCGATATGGGGACACTCGCAGCTCGTGCTGCGCTCGAGCGTGCGGGAGTCTCCGGCGCCCAAGTAGATGAGACGATCGTTGGTAATGCCCGCCAGGCTGGCGGCGGCCCCAATGTAGCTCGACAGATTTCAATTCGCGCCGGTGTTCCCGAAACGGTGCCTGCTTATACAGTCAATCAGGCGTGTGCTTCAGGATTGAAGTCGATCGCGCTTGGGTTTCAGGAGATCGCGAACGGCAACATGGATTGCGTGCTGGCCGGCGGCACGGAATCGATGTCTCGTCTTCCCTACTACCTCGACGGTGCGCGCTGGGGGTATCGACTCGGCAACCAAGAATTGGTCGATGGCATGTATCGTGACGGATTTTTCTGTCCAATGGCCAAGATGGTGATGGGGGAGACCGCCGAGGTGCTGGCGCGCGAATTCCACATTTCTCGCGAAGAGCAGGACCAGTATGCGCTCTTCTCGCAACAACGCGCCGAACGCGCCATCCACTCTGGACGATTTGACGCAGAGATCGTTCCCGTCAGTATCGAGAGCAAAAAGGGAACGCAGGTATTTGCGCGTGACGAGCACCCCATTCCAGAAGTGTCGCTGGAGAAGATGTCGAGGCTGAAGCCTGTCTTCGCGTCCGATGGAACCATCACTGCGGGGAACACATCGGGAATCACCGATGGCGCGGCGGCAGTCGTTCTTGCAAGCAGCTCATTCGTCGAGAAAAACAATCTCAGACCTCTCGCTCGCGTTTTGGCGGCAACCTGCGCCGGAGTGAGTCCGGAACGCATGGGAATCGGTCCCGTTCCAGCGTTGCAGAAGCTTCAGGCGAAGCACGGAATCAAAAGTTCCGATGCCGATCTGATTGAGTTGAACGAGGCGTTCGCCGCACAAGTGCTGGCCTGCGATCGTGAGCTCCATTTCGATCGCGACAAACTAAACGTCAACGGCGGCGCCATCGCTCTTGGACACCCGATCGGCTGCACGGGAACGCGAATCACAGTGACTCTCATTCACGAGATGCTCAAGCGCCGAGTCAAATTAGGAATTGCAACGCTCTGTGTAAGCGGCGGCATGGGAATGGCCTTAGCGTTAGAAAACGTCGCCTGAAATGTTTCCTCCGTGTCCTCTGTGCCTCCGTGGAGAAAACCGCTTCCTGCTGTAAAGAAACGTAAACCACTGCCGAATCATCCACTTACGTCCCGCCGAATTGATGCGACTTTTGCTTCCAATCCTTCGTATTTAGAGTCGAATGTTTATAGAAGCATTACGACCGGTGGAGTGGACTCTCAGAGAGAACGTCGAGATCGCCCGTGGTTTGCGGCGACGGGATCCCGAACTGCTCGATCGTCTCATCGAGCGATACCAACACCGGCTGCTTCGCTATCTCGTCTTTCTCACCGGCCATCGCGAGCTCGCCGAAGACATTTTCCAGGAAACCTGGATCCGCGTGATGGAACGCGGCAAGCAATATAACGGTAAGGCGAAATTCGACACTTGGCTCTTTGCCATTGCGCGCCACCTCGTGATCGATTGGTCGCGCAAGAAGACCACCACCAGCCTCGAAGCTCTGCAAGAACAATATGGAGGCGAGTACACGTTTGATGTCCCGTCGAACGCTCCCTCGCCGTTCGATGCCATCACCTCACGCGAGAATCGGGAGAGCGTACAGGCGGCGCTTGCTGAGCTTGACTCGCTACACCGCGAGGTCCTCGTATTGCGCTTTCATGAAGAGCTATCGCTGGAGGAGATCGCAACCGTCACGAATGCGCCGCTATCGACGGTGAAATCGCGTCTCTATCGTGGGCTGGCTGCGCTCAAGCCCGCTTTCTCGGAGGCGGAGCGATGAATTGGAACAGGAACGATCACGAGCGCGCCTTCGAGCTGTGCTGCATGATGCTGGCTCACTCCATCAGCGACGATGAGCATCGATGGTTGGAAAGTCACTTGGCTGCCTGCTCTGAATGTGACAGGCGAGTGCAGCAGACCAAAGCGGCGGTCGCGGTGCTAAAGTCGGTTTCGATCAGTGCGACGAACGACATGGTCCAGAGCACTCGGCGAAGAGTGCGTGAGTTGTGCCTGCGCGATGAGAGTCGCAGGCGGCGGATGCGCCCGATCTGGATTTCCTCGGCCTTTGCTTCAGTGTGGATGGCGTGCAGCACTCCGTATCTTTGGCAATCATTCGATCTGACCGGCCACTGGCTGCACATTCCCGACCTGCTTTGGCAAATGGCCTTTCTTGTGGCATGGTTTACACCGGCCTTGACCGGGGCTGCGGTAGCACTTTGGCTGGGTCCTGCACTGACGCGCGACCGCGGTGTACAGTTACTGCGAGCAGCGGCGTAATTTCCCGAATTGGTCCGCATGAGAATCGATTACGCAGCAATCGACGAGCAGAAGGCGCAGATCAGCGATGAGCTGCGGCTCGTCCCAATGTGGGCGATCGCCCTTGCGGTAGCGCTATTTGCTGCGGTGCAAGCTGCGGTGCATCTCTATTTGGCTCAGCATCAGCACAATCTGCCGCCGCGTCCATTCCTGATTTTCTGGAGCCTCGCGTGGGGGACCGTAATCGCCGTCTACGCGATCATGGTGGGATATGTAACGCGCGACGCTAAGCGTCGCGGGATGAGTCTTGCGCTATGGACACCTCTCGCCATCTTCATGCCAGGAGCGATTGGACTCGTCCTTTACTTTCTTTTGCGCCAGCCGCTGCTTTCGTCATGCCCGCAGTGCTCGGCCAGCATCGTGCCGGGTATGAATTTCTGCCCGCAGTGCCGCTTCCAGCTCGCTCCGACTTGTCCGCAATGCCAGCGCGCAGTGCGCATCACAGATAGCTTCTGCGGGAATTGTGGCGAGAATCTTGCCGTGTCCGCGGACGTTCAAGACAAGCTGCGGCGGTAGCAGAAAAAGCGTTTCCAAGAAAGGCGTTTCAGAAAACGGCGTTTCAACAAAGGCGTTTCAAAGGCAGGCTGTAGAACGCCTTTTCTTGAAACGGCTTTGCGTCGGCAAACGCCTTTCCCTGAAACTCCTTCTCCCCGCTATACTTTTCTTGAACTCTCAATGCCCATTTCGACCATCATTGTCGACGACGAGCAGCTCGCGCGCGAAGAGCTCAGCTATCTGCTGAAGAGTGTTGGCGATGTCGAGGTTGTAGCGCAGGGGAGCAATGGCGTAGAGGCCATCCAGCTCATTCGCGAGCATAATCCCGAATTGGTCTTCATGGATGTGCAGATGCCGGGTCTCGATGGCTTCCAGGTAATCAAGAAATTAGTGGATAAGAAGGTTCCGCTGCCGCAGATTGTGTTTGCAACAGCTTTCGATCAATATGCTGTTCGCGCCTTTGAAGTTAACGCGATCGACTACCTGCTCAAGCCATTCGATAAGAAACGCGTGGCGCAGTCAGTGGACAAAGCCAGACAGAAGCTCAGTGCAACCCCCAGCCCCACCGAACGGATCGAGTCCCTGATCAACCTCCTCGAACAGCAGCAGAAACCGCAGCAACAAAAACTGCTGCTGCGTTCCGCTGGCCGTTTGATTCTTATCGATCAAAAGGATGTCTGTTTTGCCACCATTGATGAAGGCATCATCACTGTCGCAACGTCTACGATGGAAGGCCATTCCAACTGCCGGACGCTCGAAGAGCTGCAGGAAAGCCTAGATCCCAATCTCTTCTGGCGCGCGCATCGATCGCACGTGGTGAATATCAATCGCATCAAGGAAGTGCTTCCCTGGTTCAAGAGCTCCTATCAACTCCGGATGGACGATCGCAAGCACACCGAACTCCCCGTAAGCCGCGCGCAAACCAAGCGCCTACGCGAGCTCTTTGGACTGTGAGCTTCCGCGTGACGAAGCTCGCAAGGCGTTTTCTGAACTCGCGATGGCACTCGAAGCTCGCAACTGCTCTTGTCTTTGGAATCACCGCTTGTGGGACTCTCAGCGCGCAAAGCGACAGATTGCCGAGTGGAACGAAAGAAGGAGAATTCTTCATTGCCGGCGGACATAGCGTCTCTGGCGGACGCGGCGACACCGGAGCCTTTCAGGCTGGATTGCGAATGGGGTGGATCTTATTCCAAGCTCCTAAAGGAAACCTGGAGTATTCAGTTGATTTCATTCCTATTTACTACATCGTCCAGCAGCAGAATGCATACGGCGTCAGTTTCACTCCCTTCAATTTGAAATACAACTTCACTTCCTTTGGACACGCCATTCCCTACTTGGAACTTGGAGGAGGCGTGCTCTTCACCAATCACGACGTTCCCGATGGCACAAACAGCGTGAACTTCACGCCGCAGGCCGGGATCGGGCTGCATATCCCGATGCGCTCCGGGTCAAACCGATATGTGGGGGTCGCTCTGAAATACATTCACATCTCCAACGCCGGACTCTCTGTCCCGAATCCAGGAATCAATACACTGCAAGTGAAGCTCTCTGTTGCCCGATTCGGCCGGAAGGTCTTCTGAATAACAGGGAGAAATACATCGAGAAATTCGCGAACGCTGCGAAACGTTCATTTTTGCCCAAAATACCTAAAAGACGCCTACATGGCAGGGAACCTTGCAGGGAGTTTAGGGAACTTGGGGTCAAGTCCAGCGGACGCATCGACTTACAAGCGATCTCCGTAAACGGCAAAGATGGATCAGGGAACCATCAGGGAATGTTGTTCCCAAAATGGAACGCTATTTACGCTTGGGAGCGGTTTCCTCTTCTGCCTCAAGCGGCTCCGAAGGCGCGGCCTGATCTCTTTCAGACGAGGTCGTCTTAGTCTCCTCGCCGATCTCAAACAGTGACATCACCTGATACGCCGCTGCCTCTGCCGCTTTCATTCGGGAACTGAGTTGGGCTTCCAATTCCACAACCGCCCTGGAATCGACCGCGCCTGATTCGGCGATTCTCACCAGCGCGGGAACCGCCATCCACCACAACAGGCACTCGTAATTTTCCTTATTGAAGTAGCGAATACCTTCGTACTCGTGAACGTTGATCAGCCACGCGACATCAGGGTCGTGGAGCCAACTGTACGGCGACCTCGCAGAGCGTTCGGCGCCCGGCAGCCAGGCCTCATTCGCCAGCAGCACGCGAACGCGAGCTGCGGCCCGCCAGCGATCCTCGCCCTCAAGACCGAACTGGGAAAATGCATCTGCCATCGGCTGGCGGAGCTTCAGCGCGTCCAGCAATCTAGTTGCAGCCTGCGCCGGGTCTGCTGGGTTAAGAAGCTCTCCGAGAGACTCTGCGGCCGCCCATGCGACCACGGTTGCCCACTGAGCGCTGCCGTGTTTCCCGAAGCGACTGGGAAGAACCTCGCAAGCAGCCGCCGTCCAGGGAATCGCAAACTCATTCTCGAGCTGAGGAATTCGAGCTGCGGCAGCTAATCTCTTCGTAAAGGACTTGCGTGCCTGCTCGAAGTTGCCGCGCCATTCCGAACTCGGCGGCACTCCAAGCATTTCGGCCGATTCCGCGGACGACAATCGCATTGCGGCATGGAGGACGTTCTCGAAACGGGAACTCAAGGCTGCAATGGACTCGTCGGTAGGCAGAGCCGGCGTTCGCTCCACTTCGGAGCTTTGCTTGGTTGTCTTCTGCCGTCCGGCTCCATCACCACTCGTTCGCTCAGTCGAACGGGCAGGAAATGCCGCGTCGATGAACTGGCGTCCGAGGAGTGCCGCAAAGGCCACATGCACAGGCCTGAGCTGCAATTCGCGCATGGCATCGGCGAGGCTGCGGACGCCACGGCCTTGAAGCTGATGATAGAGCTTGCGCCAGGGATGATTGACGTCGTCGCGCAGGTGCTTCCAGTCCAGCAACACGCGGCACTGATAGGCTCCGAGTTCCACGCGCATGCCTTTTTCGGCGAGCTCGCGCCCGCTGTAGAGGTGCTCGTCCCCAGTCATCGTGTCGCGAGCCGCGAGGAATTGAGCGTCATCGCCAGATAAAGCGAGCGCATCCGCCAGGGTGCGCTGCCGCAGCGTACGGCTTCCGCCGTGCTTTTCGGCAAAAGCGCTCGAAACGCGAATCCAGCCATGAGCATCCGCGTACTTGTTGTTGAAAATCACCAGCGCGCGCTCGTCGCCGAGGCTGTTGGAGTAGGCGAACACGTTTTCGTTTACCGAGCCGAAATCGGTGTAGAAGTCGTAGAGAAGGAAGTTGCGAACATCGGCAAATAGAGCCCGCCGATGGAGCAGAGGCGCGATCTGCTGCTCGTGACGCGAGACCATCCATGGATCCGGCGATTCGTCGTGATAGGCCCGGCGATATTCCATTCCATAACGCTCAGTGAATCCTTCCACTTGTCCATGCCCAAACATCGGAAGGCCCGGAAGCGTCGCCATGAGCGTGCAAACGCCGAAGTACTTATCGCCTTTCCCGAATTGATCCACGGCAGTGCGCTCGTCCGGATTGTTCATGAAATTGACGTAGCGCTTGAGAATCTCAGGATCGAACTCGATCGTGTTCTTAATCACGCTGCGGTAGTTTGCATTCTCTTCGTCGCGCAGCATGTTCATGAACGCGCTGTTATAAACGCGATGCATTCCCAACGTCCGCACGAAGTAGCCTTCGAGCAGCCAGAAGGCTTCTGCGAGCAGCAGCGTTCCCGGAGCTTCTGCGGCGCAGCGATCCACAACCTCGCGCCAGAACTCCTGCGGAAATGCCGCGTCGAATTCCGGCTTTGTGAGGCCCTGTTCGGCGCGTGAAGGAATAGCGCCGCCAGTTCCTGGAACGGGATACCACAACCTCTGATAGTGCTGCTTCGCCAGCGTCATTGCGGCATCGAAGCGGATGATGGGCGAGAGTCTGGCTACATACAGAATCTTCTGAATGACGGCTTCGCGCACCTGAGCGTTCAGGTAGTTGAGCTGCGCGGTGTCATTCCACGGATAGCTGGTGCCGTCGTTGCCGTGGTAGATGTAGCGCGTGTCGCCGCTCCAACGGTCGCGGCGGCGAAAGACAACCGCCGCGTCGGTTTTGTTGTAGTAGTGGTCATCGATCTTTATCTCCACGCGTCCGTCGCTCGAGAGATCGGGACCATTGAAGGAATACGAGGGAAAGGGAGGATAGGGCAGCTGGATGAACCAGTCCGGATGATCGCTGACCCAGCGGGAATCGATACCAGTGTGGTTGGGCACCATGTCGGTTCCCATACGAATGCCACGCGCCATCGCGCGATCGCGCAGGTTGAGATAGGCGGCTTCTCCGCCGAGTTCTTCTGCGATGGCGTAATCAAAGAGCGAATATGCCGACGCCGCCGCATCAGGATTGCCGGTAAGGTGCTTGACCTTTTGCGATGCTTTGCTGCGCTCCCACACGCCAATCAGCCAGAGCGCATTGAAGCCGCGCCGCGCGAGCGTATCGAGTTCTGAATCGGGAACCTGATCGAGGCGATGTATGTGGCGCTTATAGGTCTTCGAGAGCTGATCGAGCCAAACGAAGGTGCTCTTGGCGATCATCACCGTGCGCGGCATCCATTCAACGTCTGGACTGAAGCGCTCGTACTCCGGCTCTTTCAAACTGTAGTGAGGAACGGCAGCCGCGCTCGAATCGCCCCGATCCTGCTGCCAGCCGAAGTGCCGACCCTGTCCGGCTGGATGGAAGCGCATCCAGATAGCGAGCTCTTCTTCTTTGAAGATGTCGAGAGCTACGAGAATGCGGCGGATCATGTCTCCCAAGATGTCCGACCACATGTCGCGCATATAAGCGAGCTGGCCTTCGAGCGAGTCTGGGGAAGCCAGTGCCGGCGCGCGCAGCAGCTCTAGCAAAGTTTGATTCTGTGGACCGAAGCGCGGACGGGTCTGGAAATAATCCTTCAGCGCCGCTGTAATTTGGGGATAAGCAGTTCCGGACTCAAGCCTGGCATCGTCGAAAAGCTCGCAAAAGCGGCGGAAGGCTGGGTTCAAATTCGCCAGCCAGAGCATCATCAGCTCTTCCAGGGCGACTGCGCGATGCGGCATCTCTCCCGTTTTGGCACTCAGCCAATCGGACGGCGACTGCTTTTCGCCATAGACTTCTCGAGGCGGAAAGTGCTCCGTAAACGCAAGCAGAGTGCGATCGAGCGCTTCAGCTCCCACGCGCTGCTGGAACCAGGCGAGAGCGTCGATCATCACCTTGGGATCGCGCTGCTCCCGATATCGGGCGACCAGCGCGTGCAGCAGCTCGTCGATCAGCGCCATCGCATTCAGCGCGCCGGGGTGGATGGTGCGTTCCGGGTGACGCTCCACATCGCGCTGCTGGTTCATCTTCTCGGCAAAGCGGCGGCTGGCAGCAACATTGGCAAAGAGTACGTTCCCGTTCGAGGAGAACAGCTCTTCTTCAAAGCGATAGCGCTCGCGGGCCTCGCGCGCAACATGAAACTCGTACCTGGGGAGACGATCCATAGCGTATTAGAGCCCAGCCGAGGGAAATGGGATTGTAGGGCACAAGATTACGCTGCCCGTCACTTGCAGCGGGCATCCCATAGGACCATCATAGTGAACGGAGGCCAACGATGGCGAACGATAGAGAACTCAGCAGCACTCCGCAACCCGGCGCTTCCCAATCTAACCTCAATGCCCGCCAGGCAGACGAGACCCGCGATCCAGAATTCGAGATTCCCGATACTGAGCAGGTCGAACGAGATATCGAGCAGGCCGAACGAATCTTTGGCGAGAAGAAGCAGCCCCCGAAAAAGAGCGATGAAGCTGCTTAGATTTGACAGCTGCTAACGAAAAGTGAGTAGAAGGTCCTTCAGCCCAAACGCTGCGTTTTCCTTTTTCAGATGGCGATTAAGGAAGCGCAGCGTTCGCATAAGCGCGTCCATCTGAGCCATGCCGCGGAAGCTGTGTCCTTGGCCAGGATAGATCTTGAGTTCGTGTGGAGTCCCTAGCCTTTCCAGCAAAGCTGCTACTTTCTGCGCTTCGCTCACCGGAACCACTGGATCGGCTTCTCCGTGCAGCAGCAGAGTCGGCGGCATCTGCCGAGCTTCGGAGATGAACTCGTCCGGCATTCCCGCCATGAGGCTGGACACAGCGCAGATGCGCGAGTCCTTCGACGCGAGCGAGAGAGATAGAAAGCCGCCCAGCGATACCCCAAGCATTCCAATGCGCTTGGAATCGACTTTCGCATGCCTCTCGGCGAAGCTGACCGCGTCGGCGATCGTTGTTAGCCACCTATGGAAATGAGTGCGGATTTCAGAGTAGCTGGCGTAGCCGGTCCTCGTCGCGTCGAAGTAATGCACGAAAAAGACGACATACCCAAAATTCGCGAGTTGCTGGGCATAGTCGCCGACAAACGAGCTCACCGGCCCGGAGGACCCGTGAACGACCAGCAAGGCCGGAAAGGTGCCGGAGCGCTGGGGTTCGTAGACAGGAACACCTATGTTCTTACCTTGAGAGTTATATGAGAGCACTACCTGATTAGACGATCTGGATTAAGCATGAGATACAGAATTGCTGGTCAGCGTAGAGCTAAGTCGTAAATGCTCCGATTTCGCCTCCTTCGAGCGCGGAAAAAGGCACGATTGCGAAGTAAAGACAAAGCAAATGTTAACGCGCGACTGTCAGTGACTGCCAAGAAGCGAGTCCAATAGTCACTGCCAAAAGGCGATCACTTTCACGCAGGTCATTTTGATTGTGAGTCGCTCAGCGCGGCTTTGCCCATTGATCCACCCAATCATTCACGGTCTTGTACCAAAGCCGGCTGTTTTGCGGCTTGAGGACCCAGTGTCCTTCATCAGGAAAGTAGAGCATCTTCGATGGGACTTTCAGTAGCTGCAGTGTGGTGAAGAGTTGAAATCCCTCTGAGACATCGAGGCGGTAATCGAGTTGTCCGTGTACAACCAGAGTTGGCGTCTTGAATTTCGGCGCCGACAAATTTGGCGACCACTTTTTATACGTCTTTGGATTCGTCCACGGCGTGCCCTTGAACTCCCACAGATTGAACCACAGCTCCTCGGTCGTTCCGAAAGCGGAAACATCATTAAACATGCCGTCGTGTGAAACCAGGCATTTGAAACGATTTGTATGGCCGAGCAGCCAGTCAATCATGTATCCGCCATACGAAGCGCCGAGCGCGCACTCGCGATCTTTGTCGATGAACGGATACGTCTTCTCGACGTAATCTAATCCCTTCATCAGATCGACATACGGCTTGCCACCCCAGTCGCCGTTGATCTCGTCGATGAACTTCTGCCCGTAGCCAGTCGAGCCGCGCGGGTTGATCATCACGACGACGTATCCGTTGGCGGCGAAGAGCTCGGGATTCCAGCGGTAGGACCAGTCGTCTCCCCATGCGCCCTGAGGACCGCCGTGGATGAGGAACTTCATCGGATATTTATTCGCAGAATCAAAACCGGGCGGCTTGAGCAGAAAGCCTTGCACTTTCGTCTTGCTGGCACCAGTGAACTCGAACGACTCCAGTGGAGTCATTTCGATCTGAGCAAGCACTCCGTCGTTCACGTGACTAAGCTGCTGTGCTTCTGCGATTCCTGAGCTTGGGATCGGCGCCCGGTAAATCTCGTTTGGCGCAGCAATCGACATCCGACTGAAGAAAATGGTGTGGCCATCGGGTGATACCGCCGGTTCGTCGTTGAATCCGGCGATGATCTTCTGGGGCTCGCCTCCGTTCATACCCACGCGCCACAGCGGCGCCATCCCGTGGTCCTCGCTCCCGAAGTAGATTGCAGATGAATCCGGCGCCCAGGCGAAAGCGTCTACCCAGCGATCGAAATTGCGCGTGAGATCGGTTGTTGCTCCGCTCTTGCGGTCATATAAGAACAGGCGGAAGCGATCGCTTTCGTACCCGGCTCGTGCTTGCGATCGGTAAGCGATGTAACGTCCATCGGGCGAATACAGCGGCGTGGAGTCACTCCCTGGGCTGCTGGAGATCTTCTTCGGCGTTCCTCCCGGAATGGGAACCACAAAGACTTCGTTGTTCGTGCTCGTTGCCTCGACCTCGTCGATGTTGCTGGTGAACGCGACTTCCTGCCCGTCGGGAGATATGGCGTAGAGGTCCTGTCCGCCAAGGCTGAACGGCGGAACATCGTGATCGCCGGGAGTGATGTCTACCGGCGTGCCTCCTTCGGCGGGAACGACAAAGAGATGGCTTCGCTTAAATCGCGTGTAGCTCGACCAATGGCGATAGAACAAATGCGTGAATATCTTCGCTTTCACCGGCGACTTCGTGAGAGCTTCATCGCGAGCCTTGTTGCAGGCGTCGTCTCTACAATCGGGATAAACCTCAGAGACAAAAAGAATGTTCTTGCCGTCTGAAGCCCAAAGCGCGCCGTCCGCTTCGGTCGACAGCAGAGTGAGCTGACGAGCCTCGCCTATAAGAGTGCCGGACTGGGAATCGAATCCGGCGATCCACACCTGAGAGCCGCCCACGGCTGCTGATATGTAAAGAATGCTCTTGCCGTCCGGAGAGAAGCGCCCGCGATTCTCTCCAGCCTGTCCGGTCGTGAGCTGGCGCGATTCACCTCCCTCTGCGGGTACGATCCAAAGGTGCGGCTTGCGCGTGTTCTCGTCGAGGTTGACGTGAACGGCAGAGAAGATCACCCAGCGTCCATCCGGCGACACCTGCGGATCGCCGATGCGCTTCAGCGCCATCATGTCCTCAAAGGTGAATGGATGCTTCTGCGACGAAGAACTGGATTGTGTTGCAGGTTGAGCGAGGAGCAGGTTGGTAAGAGCACAGCACAGCAGGAACGTGCGAAGCATGAGGTCTCCCGGAGAAGCAGGGTACAGGAAACAGGGGACAGGTTACAGGAAGAAAGCGTCAATCGGCACTCGCCTGGACGTCGGATGACCCAAACTAATCTCACAACTCGGATAGAGGAGACATGGCATCGTTGGTTAGAACTTCGATGTGTCGGGTGGGCGACTTGTCTGAAGTACGGATTCGCACCTGTGTTGCGGTGGAGAACGCGATCGCGTAGTCTCCGCTGCCGTTGCACGCCGAGCTGCCGGTGCGCGCCATTCCTAACCACGCACGCGCCGCGAGCCGCCGCCTCAGATTGCGCGCATCGAGCGACGCATCGGTGGCAATGATCATCATGCAGGAGCCGTCGGGCCGACTTCGACACCTTCAATGTCGGTAATCGCGTTGAGCGGACCGCGAGCGAGAACCCCAACTTTCAGACCTATCTCAGAAGCCCGGGGCCGGCTGCTGACGTTTGAAGTCTGCGCCCTTAAGGAAGAGAAGAGCAAGATCAGGGCAACCTACAATCGAAACCTTGCGCACGAGAAACAGAGCGACAGGTGACAGGCAGTATTAGCGGCGGCTATGGGCACTAAGATGTCAGAAGCGAAAGGGCATGGATGGATGTTTCGGAGAAAGGACAACTGACCCGCTCGCCCTTATATCCCGGCCAGCTTGCTCACGTTCACTGTGTTGTCTCGTCACTCTGGTATTCCCATGAGAAAGCTATTGCTATCTCTTTTGATCCTCGCTGGATTCACAACCACGGTCGCTGCGGAACTGCCCTTCATTCAGGACAACTACAAGCAAGCTCTGGAACAGGCAAAACAGCGTAAGCAGCCGATTTTTGTTGAGTGTTGGGCGCCGTGGTGATCGAGCTGTCGCCTGATGAGGACCATGCTTCTGCATGCCAACCTCAGCAGGTACGCCGGACAGTTTGTCTGGCTGGAGATGAACTTCGACAAGCCCGAAAATCAGGAATTCTTTTCCCGGTTTGAAGCCAGTGGAACTCCCACTTTTTATGTAATCAGCGCCGAAGGCAAGCTCCTCTCCGATCAGCCCGGAGCGATGTCCGAGCCGGAGTTGAGAGCGTTCCTCGATCGTGGAGTGAGCCTCGCGGAAAATCGGCAGACGCCTGCAGATGCCGCACTAGAACGGGCTGATGCGCTTCTTAGCAGGAAGTCGCCGGAAGCTGTCCCGGCATATGAGGAAGTGCTGCGCCTCGCGCCGCCAGACTGGCCGCGACGTGAAGTCGCGCAGTATTCGCTCGTAACCGCGCTGCAACTGAATCAGCAGAATCAGGAATGCGCAGAAACTGCCGTGCGCGAAGCGTCGATAATGAAGCACGATAACGCTTTCGCCAATACTGTGGCCGCGGGCATGTGGTGCCTGGTACAAGGCGAAGCATCCGCGTCCTGGCGGACTGCGGCTGCGGACAAACTAGAGCCCTTGGCGAAGCAGGCTCTCTCATCTTCCGAAACAGTACGCGATGAACGCAACGAGCTTTACCGTACTCTCATGTATCTGGCAGTTTCCCGAAATGAGAAATCGCAGGCCGCAAGTCTGGAAGATGCATGGCTAGGCGAACTCGACGCCGTCAAACCTAAGGACGACGAGGAGCGCTCGGCAGTGGATATCGCACGTGTCGAAGCCATTCAGATCTACGGCGATCCGGAACGTATTCTCCCGGCGCTGCGAAGCTCAGAACAAGCGATGGCGCACAATTACAACGCCTCTTTGCGCGTCGCGCAGATGGAAAAAGCCGCCAAACATTACGACGCTGCTATCGCTGCATGCGAACGCGGACTGTCGCGCGACCCCGGCGCGCTCGGCCGCTCTTGGCTTTTGCAGATGAAAGCCGATGCGCTGAAGCAGAAGGGTGACTCCGTCGAGGCGCGCGAAATGCTCGAACAAGCACTGAAAGCCGCGCAGGATATCCCCAGTCAGAGCCAGCGCGAGAATAATGTGAAAAGGATCAAGCAGGCGCTCGGAGGTGCGTAGACACTTCTATTCCACAGTCAGCCGTTCGCGACGAGCGCCGGGCGCATTGAGAGAGACTCAGTTGTAAGGTAAGAACACCGAGAAAGTAGTCCCGTGCATTTGCCCTGTCGAGCTCTTCAGACGAATCCTGCCACCCTGTTTTTCCAGCACTCCCTCTGAAACCCACAGACCTATGCCTGTTCCGCGTTCGCCCTTGGTAGTGAAAAATGGCTCGAAGATGTGCGGACGCACGTCGGCAGGAATTCCGGGACCATTATCGGAGACGAGCACGCGAATTCCCATTCTGCGCGTCGCCCAGTCGCGTCCGTGCTTCACACGAATCTTCACCGTGCCTCCTCGCGGCACAGCATCCACGGCGTTCACAATGAGATTGGAGAAAACCTGCCGCATTTCACCGGGAAAGGCCTTGATCGAAGCATCATTTTCCAGTTGAGCCTCAAGCTCGACTGCTTTGTTCTGCGCTCCTGCGTTGTACAGCTCAACCACATTGCGAACAAGTTCTGAGACCTTCACATCAATGGGAGCGGATGCCTCGCGGTAGAATCCAAGCGCCTGTTTCGCAATGTGACCGATGCGATCGACCTCGCCCATCGCAATCTGCGTGTAGTTCCTCGCCGGCTGGTCCAGGGAGGGACTCTTATCGATGAGATAGAGCAGGTGAGTGACGGCTTCGAGCGGGTTGTTGATCTCGTGGGCCATAGTTCCGGCGAGCCGCCCCGTGGCGGCGAGTTTCTCGGTCTTGCGCAACGCTTCAGCGGCACGATTGCGCTCAGTAACATCGCGAGCGATGGTGGAGGCGCCGATGATCTGACCTGCGGCATTGCGCACAGGCGAGATTGCCATCGAGACTTCCACTGGGACGCCATCCTTGCGAAGGCGAATGGTCTCGATATGCTCGATCGACTCGCCCCTGCGCAATAGTTCAAGAACGTCGGCATTCTCGTGCAATCGATCGGAAGGAGTAAGCCGTGAGACGTTTTGACCAACCATCTCGGCAGCTGAGTAGCCGTACATCTTTTCAGCACCGCGATTCCAGCTTTTAATCCGACCGTCGAGATCTTTACTGTAGATCGCATCCTCCGAGCTCTCCACGATCGCCGCTAACCGGCTCATCGCCTCTTCTGCGCGTTTCTGATCGTCGATGTCAGTAAATGTGCCCAACCAGCGGGAAATCTCTCCCCGTTCATTGCGCAGGGGGAGTGCACGTCCGAGATGCCAGCGATAGTTGCCGGCGGAATCTCGCAAGCGGGTTTCGCAAACGAACGGAGCGCCGGATGACAGCGACGCCTTCCATGTAGTCAGGGTTCTATCGAGATATTCAGGATGGACGCGGTCCGGCCAGGGCTCCTCGGAATGTACTGGAGCACCTGTGTATTCAAACCAGCGCTGATTGAAGTACTGCGGAGTTCCATCCCGGGTCGTCGCCCAAACGATCTGTGGGATGGCTTCGGCGAGTACGCGAAAATGCGCTTCACGTCTGCCAAGTTCGCGGGCAAGTGCGTCGCTACGGGTGAGAGAACTCTCGTATGTCCGCGACAGCGCAAAGAGCTCATATCCAATGAAAATCACGATGATCGCGGCCACAGCCAGCGACAGGAGAATCCCCAGTCGTGAAGTGAAGCCCGCCGCATTGTGCGCCGAAATCTGGGCGTTATTGCGGCGCTCTTCTTCACTCGCTACCAGCGATGCGAAGTTGTCACGGATGTTGTCCATCAGGAACTTGCCGTGAGCATTGTCGATCTCGGCCGCTGCTGTAGCCCCGGCTTCGCGTTGGTGGATTGAGTCATCCGCAAACTTGCGCCAATCGTCGAACGCTGTCCTAATATGGGAAACGTGCTGCTTCTCCTGTATATCTTGCTCCTCGATCAGATTATCGAGCGATTTCACGGCAGCATCGATCCTCGGTCCAGATCGTTCGTAGGGTTCCAGGAAACTCCTGTTGCCGGTTGTGAGATAGCCGCGCACGCCAGTTTCCATGTCGAGAATCAAAGTCAGTGTTTGATAGCTCTCAGTAACGATCTGCCCAGCATGCTGCACCGCATGGTCGGCCTCTACCACCTGCCGTACTGCCCACAGCAGCGCAGCGCTGAACAATGCCATCATCAGGAACGGCAGGACAATCGCGACGATAAGAGCGCGACGAAAACGGGAGCGGTCGAGCGGCGAAGAGGTTCGCAGGTAAGAACGTCGTTCTTCGTTGGTTGGCTGGTTTTTCGGAACCTGTGGTTGTCCCAAACTGGCGTTAGCCTCTGCGTTAGACGCAGGAAAACTGCGGACTTCAGACGGTAGGACCACGGGAGACCTGCAATTGCCGGGCTTTGGAAGTCCTTATATTAGACCAGTTGTCATCTGCTCGTGCGCAGATCAGGCGATTGAATTACCTTCTTTTCTGCGCCAAACGATGGTGAGAGCGCGTGGATCCGCTCTCAGAGCAACCCCGCGTGCCTGGGATGGGTGTCGGGTAGTGCTAGCACGATCCCGGCAGGCGGGATCGTACTGGCACGACTCAGCGGCTTCCACGAATTGTATTCATTACTTCCCAATACAGAACGTACTGAAGATAAGGTTCAGGATGTCCTCCGTAGTGGTCTGGCCGGTGAGCGCGTCGAGCGATTCGAGAGCGGAATGCAGATCCATCAGCAGCATCTCATGGGGAACGCGATTGTGTACGGCAGTCTTTGCGGCGGTGAGCGCACTCAGACAATCCTCGATCGATTTCTTTTGCCGCAAATTGGTGATGAAGCCACTCTCTTGCTGTCCGCGCGAGCTGCCGCCGGTTTCGGCGATGATGCTCTCGCGCAATTCGCTGATTCCCGCGCCAGAAATCGCTGATGTGCGGACCTCGGGAAGATGATTTCCGCTGCGTACAAAATCTCTTGCCGGCTCGAGATCGGTCTTGTTGCGCACAAGGATTCGTTTTCGACCTTCGGTCGCGTCGATCAGGCGCTGTTCTTCGTCCGAATGCTGGGCGGAGGTGTTGTCCGTAACCACGAGAACAATATCGGCATCAGCTAGAGCCTCGTACGACTTGCGAATGCCAATTTCCTCAGCCTCATCTAAAGCGGCACGAATGCCCGCAGTGTCGATCAGACGGATAGGAATCCCGGAAAGGGAAACCGTCTCTGTAACCAGGTCGCGCGTGGTACCGGGAATGGCAGTAACAATGGCTCGTTCGCGCTCGACTAGTCGATTAAAGAGGCTCGATTTTCCCACATTGGGACGCCCCACGATGGCCAGCGTGAGTCCGTCGTGGATCATCCGTCCATACGCGAACGTCTGCGCGAGTGAGTTCAAGGGCGCGCGGATCTCTTCTATCGAAGCCAGGATGCGCTCGTCAGGAAGGACGGCGACATCATCCTCGGCAAAATCGATGCCGGCTTCGAGCAGAGCAACTAGCTCGACCAGCTTCTTTTTAATTGGCGCAACTCGCCGCGAGAGCGCGCCCTCAAGCTGCTGCGCTGCTGCTTTCGCCTGAAAAAGCGTCTGAGATTCGATTAGATCCCGTACTGCTTCGGCCTGCGTGAGGTCGATTCGCCCATGCAGGAAGCCGCGCATGGTGAACTCTCCAGGCTCGGCCAATCGCGCGCCACGGTCGAGCGCCTGCTCGACGATGTGCTCCAGTACGACGGGTGCGCCGTGCGCCGAGATCTCGACGACATCTTCGGTCGTGTAAGAGTGCGGCTTCTCAAAGAAGGTAACCACAACCTCATCGATGCGCTCACCGGACGCGGCATCAATCAGCTCGCCAAAGATCGCTCGCCCGGCTTCGAGCGGCCGTTTCAATCGCAGCAGAGGCTCAACAATGCGGCGGGACTCCGCTCCACTGAGACGCACGACTCCTATTCCTCCGCGGCCGGGAGGCGTAGAGACCGCTACGATCGTGTCGTCGAGGTGCACGCTTGAATTTTAGCCAGTTGCCATTCGAAGCCGCTCCTTTGTGCAGTAAGCGATAGACAATAGGCTTACCCTGCTGCCTTCTGCTTATCGTTCATCCCTTCCTAAAATTGCCGCAACTCTCTCCCTCCGATATACTTAACGTTTGTCCTGAGCAAAATTTTCTGTGTAGGAGTGCATTAGCAGGATGCCGAAGCGTACGTTTCAGCCGAACCGCCGCAGGCGGAGCAAAACCCACGGGTTCCGGACCCGTATGAAGACCAAGT
>CAYNPS010000011.1:36175-59946 GCA_964399125.1 uncultured Terriglobales bacterium | reverse complement strand
GAAGCCGATTGGTTTCTGAAGGGACGCACGACGCGATCCGCCCGATCTTCGGCTGAGACGAGGGGATATGCGTTTAAGAGCGCGCGTTCGTTCGCGATGAAAGCACAATCCACCCTTGCACCAGTATCATCTGCGGATTCTTACATTGGGACGCAATGGACACCACTCGGACCTGCACCCACGATCTCGGCCGCCGTTGGAGCGGACCAGGACTACGGATTCGTATCGGGACGTGCGACCGCGATTGTTGTGGACCAGGACGATCTCAGCGGAAACACGGTCTACGTGGGTGGCGCTACGGGCGGATTGTGGCGATCGACGAACGCCGCTGCAAGCAATGTAACGCAGGTTACATGGCAGCCGCTGATCGACAATGAGCCCACGCTGTCGGTCGGTTCTATCGCGCTTCAACCCGGTCATACAGGCGTGATTCTGGTTGGGACCGGAGAGCCCGACAGTTCTGTCGATTCCTACTACGGTCTCGGAATCCTGCGCAGCACAGATTCCGGCGCTCATTGGACTTTGATCAGCGCCGCCGACAACGGCGCAAACCAATTTCACGGATTAGCATTCGCGAAGATCGCTTTCAGTGCAGACAGTCCTAGCCTCGTGGTGGCCGCGGCTGCCTCGTCCAGTGAAGGTCTTGCGGTGGGAGCAGAGTCGCCAAACTACGCTGCCAAGCGCGGG
Source organism: uncultured Terriglobales bacterium (assembly GCA_964399125.1). Taxonomy (GTDB): domain Bacteria; phylum Acidobacteriota; class Terriglobia; order Terriglobales; family Acidobacteriaceae; genus Gp1-AA112. The sequence goes on along the minus strand of CAYNPS010000011.1, from coordinate 59,259 downwards.
CTCTACTACTCGACTGATGCAGGTGCGAGCTGGCACCTGGCTTCTGTGATCGATTCAGGAGCTAGCGGTCCGAGCAATGCGTCGGCAACTGCCGTCATTTACCACTCCGCCCAGCATAAGTTCTATGCGGCACTGCGCTTCCATGGCTTCTACAGTTCGAGCGACGGCATCAACTGGACGCGCTTACCGAATCAGCCACCATCGGCGACCTACGATCTTTCTGCCGCGAATTGTCCGAGTCAACCAGTTGCTCTGCCGAACAACTGTCCGCTGTATCGGGCAGAAATTGCGCAGGTCCCTGGACGTGACGAGATGTACGTTTGGTTTGTGGACGGACAAGACACACCTACTGACGAACGAATCTACTTGACTCGCGATGGTGGCAATAATTGGACCACCATTAATGTGGCTGGGATTAGAAACTGCGGCGATACAGAGGGCTGTGGCACGCAAGATGGAACGTACGCTCTGACACTCGCTGCGGTGCCAAGTAGCAACAGTGCCACCGACATTTACGCTGGATCAACGAATGTGTACAGGTGCCGGATGGATCCGGCCACGAATCCGACTTGCTCGGCCGCGAACAACGGATTTGTGAATCTTACGCACGCGTACGGATGTAGCCCGGTGGGCTCATTTTCCCATATGCATCCCGAGCAGCACGGCATGGCATTCTCGCAGGCAAACACCGCGACGATTTTCTTCGCGAATGATGGCGGTGTCTATCGCTCAACCAACAATTTCGGAACGACGATCACCGGACAATGCGGGACAACACCGTACGCGGTAGACAATTTGAATAGCACACTCGGGTCCATGGCACAGCTGATTTCGTTTTCAGCCGATGCAAACGATCCCAGCACCTTGCTCGGTTCTACATCCGGAAATGGGCTCTCAGCGACCTCATCGCCCACCAACGGAGCCACCGGCACGACGTGGCTCACCGTTGAAAATGGCAGTTACGGACCGATAGCAATCGATACGAGCGGCTGGTTCGCTTCTACTGCTGGAATATTCAATATTCAACGCTGTACAAAAGGAATTAACTGCGCTTCCGCGGACTGGCAAACGCTCATAGATCAGGCTCAGGTGCAAGGGGACGCCACCGGGCTCCGCTTCCCTTTTCTTATTGATCCGCAAAACACGTCGCAAATCATCGCGGGCACATGCCGGGTCTGGCGTGGCTCCAGCGGCGGCGGCTGGAGTTCATCGAATGCGCTCAGCGGGAAGCTGGATGGAACTGCTGGTGGGTCAGCCTGCTCCATGGACTCAACGGGCTTCGTGCGGTCACTGGCTGCCGGAGGATCCACAACTGGCGCCGGATCGCAGGTGATCTATGCGGGAACAGACGACGGGAGAGTCTGGGTTACTACGGACGCTGCTTCGGGACCGAGTTCCTGGCACGACGTATCGCCGATTCGGGGCGGGTTCCAGGATCCAGCGTGCGCAATCGGGGTTTCGTGTCCTTACCCGGTGTCCGCGCTTGCAATCGATCCGAGCGATGCAAGCGGACAAACGGCGTACGCGGTTGTGCTGGGATTTGGGATTGGGCACATTTGGCAGACAACATCGGCAGGCGTAAGTTGGACAGACATCAGCGGGAATCTACCTGATGCCCCCACAAATGCGGTGGTGGTTGATCCAAATACCGAACTCGTTTATGTCGGCACAGATGTCGCGGTATTCGCCGCTCAGCCGAATGGCGCCTCGACGTTGTGGAGCGAAGTCGGACCAGCGAGTGGAATAGGAGCACTTCCGAACGCTCCGGTCACGCAGTTAGTTTTGTCTAATCCAAGCAGCCAGCCACCCCGACTGCGAGCTGCCACGTATGGGCGGGGCGTTTGGGAGATGTCTTTACCCGGAAGTCTGTTTCCGGACTTCACGATTCAGATTACGAATACAAGCTTAGCTGTATATCCCAGTGCAACAGCCACTTTCCAAGGGACGCTCACGTCCCTGTATGGCTACGGCAAAACGGTTTCTCTCAGCTGTTATGCGGGTGGTGGCGCCGTGCCGCAGCAGTGCGGCAACAGCAGCAACTTCCAGCCCACAGGCGGAGGAACGAGCTTTGCGATGCCAGCCAGCAACGCCAACGTTGGCGACTTCTCATTTCAAATACAAGCGCGCGACTCATCGGGGCTTATACATAGCCAGGCGGTCGCGCTTCACGTCATGGATTTTTCGACCGCGACGCCCAATCCGGCTTCTCTCGCGCTTTCGCCGGGCGGCAATGGGAGCGTCAACGTGCTCGCGAGTTCGCTGGGCTCGTTCAACCAGAGAATCACAATAAGCTGCCCCGCTGCGGTGTCAGGCATTTCATGTGCCGGCACTAGTACCAATCTTGCTCCGGGCTCGGCGCAGAACATTCCGGTTACGATCAGCGTTTCATCGACCGTAGCCGTCGGAAGCTATACGATTGCTCTGGTAGCAGCGTCCGCTGACGGGTTGCAGACTAAAACCACAAACGTGGGAGTACAGGTGCTATCACCGACTCCCGACTTCTCTCTACAGCTGGCGAACCAATCACTCCCTGCAGTCAAGCGGGGCCAACTGGCAAGCACGACGCTCACGATCAGCTCACAAAACGGTTTTCACAGCGCGGTCAGCTTGTCGTGCACAGCTCCGCAGTCTCCACCTTCCTGCACGATCAACCCGGCGACCGTTAACATCTTGCCGTCACAGGCAACGGTTCAGATCGAGACGGCGGGAGCAGCCCCCGCAAACGTGAACTTCTCGATCATGGGAACGACGAGCGGCGGGAACGCGCATACGGTTTCAGTCGCTCTCCCGATCATCGCGTTTGGATTGGGCACAGTTACGTCGCCGCAAGCCGCAAGTGCCGGGGGCAGCGCAAACTTCAGTATTCAATTGGTTTCGCAGAACGGATACAGCGGGGCAGTACAAACCACTTGTGATGCGACGGCTCTCTCGCAAAATCAAACGTGCACGCTGTCTCCGAATAATCCGACGCTGACGGCGAACGGGACGACCACAGTTCAAGGGCAAATTGCAATTCCTCAAGGACAAACCCCCGGCAGCTACCAGATCAAGTTTTCAGCCGTAGATAGCACTTACTCTGCACTGAGCGTCACTCAGAATATGATCCTCACGGTGCAGGGACCACCGACCTTTCAGATCGCGCTGACTCCGGCCGCGTCCAGCGTGAATGCAGGTCAAACGACGTCGAACATCAGCGTGACTATAACTCCTCAGGCAGGGTTCACCGGGGCGGTCAACTTAAGCTGCTCTTCCCTTCCATCTGTTTCGACATGCACCTTCAATCCCGGTACGGTCACGGTAAGCGGAGCGCCTGTACAGGCCACAATGCAGATATCAACGACCGCAGTGCGCAGTGCGGAGATACACCGAGGGCCTCGCGGACTCAAGTATCTTGCTTTTGCTGTTGGTCTGCCGCTGGGACTGGTTCAGTTGTCGGCGAGTGTCGTAGTGCGGAAGATGAGGAGGCGAGGCGCGATCAGCGGTTTGGTTTTGCTTATCAGTCTGGCTGCGGCAATGATCGCTTGCGGTGGATCGGGAGGGGCTTCAAGCAGTCAACCGGCCCAGCCAATCCCAGGAACACCATCGGGAACGTTCACGGTGGTCGTGTCTGGAACTTCAGGCAACATTATCCAGACTGCGAATTTCACGCTTACGGTGAACTGAACAATCAAAGCTTTATGTCAGGCGCTATTGGGCAACCGGACGTCGTCGGCAGGATAAAGTCCGAAGCGAGTGAAATGGACATTCTTGGAGATACAGAACTCTCGTAGTTGCGCTTCAGGAATGGGGATTAACTCCTCGTCAGCGAGAACGATTTCACGGACCTGGAATTCTGTCGAGAGGCGCGCGAGATCATCGATCCGTCCCACAACGCGCTTTCCCCATACCCATCGTCCTACGTCGCGGCCGCCATTGGCGTCGATCAACCCAACACAATTTACTCGACTGGCGTTCATGAACTTCAACACGGTGGCGGCTCTTTCGCTCGTGCCGATCAGGAAGACACGCCTTTCCGCGTCTTCGGGAATGCCGCAGCAGAGGCGCACAAGCGTGCTGAACAACGAGAGCGAGTATCGCAACACGAGAAGCAGCGCAAATGACAGCAATACGTCTATCGCGAGTACAGAGCGCGAGTACGTCCCAAATCGTCCGAATGCAATGAGGCATGCGACTGCAACTGCTTCACCGATCAGCAGAGCTTCGCCCATTGCCACGATGTCGCTGGCTGAGGCGCGCCACCAAGAGCGCTGATAAACCCTGAACTGCCATAAGAAAAAGAATTTGGCGCCTATCAGCAACGAGCAGGAGTAGAAGAACGCCATCCACTCGGCATACGGCACAGCCGAGCTGAACCGCAAGAAATATGCCAAGTAATACGACAGAAACAAGGCGACGGGATCGAGTACTAGCGCGAGAGTATCGCGCGTGATCAAGCGTTTGAGCAAGCGGTTCTCGCCGCGGTAAGTATGCGACGTTGGTCCCTGATCTTGAAACAGGTGCACGCCGAAAACAAACAGGAACAATAACCAGAATCCGATGAGTCCAATGTTGTACGGGAGCCGGAAACGCTGCAAGAAGATGGCGATGGCTCCGGAGCCCAGCGAAATGCCGTACAGCAGCAAAACGGCACCGCGTTCATTTAGTCCAAGACGGACAAGTCGATGAGAGCTATGGTCGGTTCCACCTTGAGAAACGGGCTGACCTCGCAACCTGCGAGTGATCGAGACGAAGAAGGTATCGAAAATTGGTACCGTGCAGACGAGTACTGGAAGAAGAATGAAAGCTGGAACCCCAGAGATGTGCCTCGGTTGGGCCAGAATTGAAGTCCCGATTACAAATCCGATAAATAGGCTGCCGGTGTCACCCATGAAGATTCGTGCTGGATTGAAGTTGAAAACCAGAAACCCGGCCTGTGCGCCGCTCAGGATTCCGAGCAGTACAGCACCCTGAAGATTGTCCTGGGTCAGGTAGAGATACACGAGATACACTGACGATATGAGGCCAATGCCGGCCGCCAAACCATCCATGTTGTCGAGCAGATTGAAGGCGTTGGTCATGCCGACAATCCAGATGACGGCAAATAGTGCACCCATGACAGGAAAAGAGTGAAACGGCTGCACTATGCCAGCCAGCACGACGAGAATCGCGGCTCCTATCTGGACAACCAGCTTCGTGCGAGGAGGCAGGCGCCAGATGTCATCCGCGAAACCTAATAAGAACATCGACGAGGCAATCGCGATCAGCGACCACATCTCTGAGCCGCGAGTGACGGAGTTCGCTGCAATCAGAAGGACTACCGTCAGCCAGATCGGAACTCCCCCAAAAAGACACGGACGTCCTTTGTGCCATCTGTCAGTTCGCGGCTGCGAGGTCCAGTTGTTCTTCCGGCAGACACGGATAGTGATGGTGACCAGAATGATGGAAACTGCGAGAGCGAGAAGGGACCAAAGGAGAACTGTTTGCAAGGCAACTGCCTCAGTTAAAACGACACAGCATTTGCAATTATCCCTAGCTCGCAGCCGAGAGGATACTGGAGAAGGCAGGAGTCCCTACCTTTTCCATGGCGATGCTCTCCGCGACTGCTTCAACGATCTGCCGCAGATCCTTAGAGTTTGTGAACCCAATCGCGTGGCGAATTTTGGCCAGATCAGGTACTCGGCGAACCATGTCTTCGAAATCTGCGCCGTACGCTTCATCGTAGGATAAGTATTGAATCCGAGAGCTCGAGCCGGTTACTTCCAGTACGATTCGAGCCAAATCATTGATGGATACCTCTTCATCGCTTCCGACATTGAAAATGTTGCCCTCCGCTCCGGGTAGTTCGAGCAATTTGATGAGCGCATGAACCACGTCACCTACCCACGTGAAGCAGCGACTTTGAGTTCCATCTCCGTACACGGTGAGGGGATGTCCAGTTAAGGCTTGTGACACAAAACGAGGAAGAACCATTCCGTAAGCGCCGGTCTGACGCGGACCAACCGTGTTGAACAGGCGCACGATCACGGCTGGCAAATTCCTTTCGCGGTGATAAGCCAAAGCGAGGAATTCGTCGATTGCTTTCGAACATGCATAACTCCAGCGTCCTCGAACGGGTGGTCCCATTACCAGATCATCGTCTTCCCCGAACGGAAACTTCTCCGACTTCCCATACACTTCCGATGTGGATGTGATCAGGACCTTTTTCTTCTTCTTTGCCGCGGCTTGCAGGACCAACTCTGTCGCGCGAATATTCGTATCGAGCGTACGCACGGGTGATTCAACAATAAGACGCACTCCAACTGCGGCTGCGAGGTGAGCGACAGCGTCCGCTTCATCTACCAGTTCGGCCAGTACTGGTTTGTTCATTACGCTGTCGATTATGTATCGAAATCTCTCGGACTCCTTAAGCTGCCGAATGTTAGCAATTGAACCGGTTGAGAGGTCGTCTAGAACTGTCACGCTGTCGCCACGCGCGATGAGCGCGTCTGCCAAATGTGAACCTATGAAACCGGCTCCACCCGTTATTAAAATTTGCACTCGAAAGCTCCCCTTGAGACTTCTGATGACTGCACGCGCTGCAGAGAATTCACTTCAGGCGATTGCCGCTGCACTATTCCAATGGATCACTGTCCCGATCTGTATCACTTCGAAAATCAAGAGTTTGCACTCTGTCCAGCCGAGTTCTTAGATGAGCACCGTGGAACTGGTGTAGCCCCATGAGGTCTACCAACACGAAGAGCATTTGATAACCCTTGCTGGGTTAGATTGATTGCCCTAACGAGTTCCTAAACAAAAAAATGCTCAAGATACCCGGCGTGACTTGTGGGAGAGCAGGTGCCCGTGTTCGGGAACTATCTTCTGAAGCTCACGTTTATTGTTTGCGACGCTCGGCTTATAGCCTTTCTGCATTGCTATCTCTGTGTAGAGCTTCTCCAGGTCATCGGTAAGCCGAACGTAGGAGTATCGACTGCGCACCCAATCGCGACCTGCTGACCCAGATCTTGCGACCTCTGAGGGATTCATGACATAGAAGCTGATTGCCTCGGCCAGGCTGCTTTCATCGAGCGTCGTCAACGTCCCGTTCGCGAAACGCAGACCTGATTTACAGGAAACACCGGGCCCGACCATCAGGTCCCGCACACCTCCTACATCGGTTGCAACTACGGGGCGTCCACTCGCCATCGCCTCCAAGATTGCAAGCGGTGTGCCCTCGTTGCGAGAGGTAAGCGCGAGCAGGTCGATATCCGCGTAGACGCGACGTGGATCGCGGCAAATACCGTACACGAAGATGCGGTCCGAGAGTCGCCGCGCTCGAATGGCCGCTTCAACATCGGGGCGAAGATTACCGTCTCCAACGATCACGAATCGAACATTCGGATGTCGCTCGCTCAAGATCCTTGCGACTTCTACGAACGCTAGAGGGTTCTTGATGTCGGTGAGGCGCCCGATCCATGCGACAAGAAAATATGCCTTCGTCAATCCCAGCTCGGACCGAAATTCACCTTGTGCGTTGGCGGTCAATGAGAGGTAACGGTCAATATCGAAACCCAGGGGAATACATGAGACCTTGTGGGCGGGTGCAATGCGGTATTTGCAGACAAGATCGTTTTTCTGTGAGTCGCTGATGGCAATGATGCGGTCGGTAAACCGTGCCAGGAACCGCTCGACGTTGACGAACGCTCGGGTTACAGGTGCGGAAAAATAGCCATCGAAGACGTGGCCATGGAATGTATGCACGCGAATAGGAACTCCGGCGAGAACCGCTGCAATTCTGCCTAGTGCGCCCGCCTTCGCGGTGTGCGTGTGGACTATGTCAGGACGATATCGACGAAACAGATTCACGAGCGTCACCAACGAACGCAAGTCGTGAGACCAGGAGATCCGTCGTGAGAGGCCGCTAATGCGAACCACGCTCACGCCTTGCTCACTGGCGAGATATTCGGCGCTTTGTTCGTCCGAAGGAACGTCACCCGCAAATAGCCATGCGTCGGCGCCGCGTGACTGGAACGCCTTTGTCATCAGGATCGCTTGCACCGCCGGACCACCGACGTTGAGGCGAGCGATGACGCGAGCGATCTTAAGCGCTGGCAAGATCGTATTCCTTAGTCGCTTTCGATCGAGCTTCGAGGCGCAGCCAGATTTCCAGCGTCAGCAACGTCCAGATCGCATCTGTCCAGAGCTCTTCGCCGGCAAGGAACTCATCGATCAATTTGGCTATTCGGCTTCGGTCGAGGTAGTTGTACACGAGAGCATTCGAGGAACTAAGTACATCACGCAGAAAGGGCTGCAAGTCTGAGAGCCAGGTTCCCAGAGGAACTCCAAAACCCTTCTTTCCCCTGGAATAGATTTCGGGAGGCAAATCGCTACGGAATGTTTCGCGAAGAATGTATTTCGTGGTTGCACCGCGTAGTTTGAAATCATCGGGCAACGCAGCAGCGAACTCGATCACGGCTGTGTCCATGAATGGCGAGCGCGCTTCCAAGGAATTCGCCATGCTGCACCGGTCTACTTTTACATGGAGATCGTTCACCAGGTAATCGTGGAAATTGCAGTGCAACAGTCGGCTTAGATCACTGCCTGCATCGGCTGTTCGATAGAGCTCTTCTCTGCTGGCAAGAATCGCGGAAACCGAATCAGAATCCGCGGACGAGGTGCACGAATCCCAAAGACCAGCCGAAAACAGTGGAAATAGGGACCAAAGCCGTAATGATGACGGCACCCCATGCGCAGCGCTCATCCGCATCAGCTTTCGTGCATATTTCGGCGATACCATCTTCACCAGTGGAGCGACTTTCTCTGCCGTTCCTAGCCAGAACTGTGGAAGTCGTTCCGCCATGAGCGCCGCTCGGAATCGTTGATAGCCAGCGAAGAGTTCATCTCCCCCGTCACCAGTAAGCGCAACTGTGACATGCTCACGAGCGAACTTGGAGACCAGGTACGTCGGAATTGCCGAGGAATCAACAAACGGCTGATCGTGATACTTCACCAGCTCTTCCAACAACTCTACTGACTGAGGCCCCACGACACATTCGCGGTGTTCGGTCTTGTACCGATCCGCGACAAGCCGCGCATACCGGCGCTCATCCCATTCTGCCCCCGCTGTAAATCCAACACAGAACGTGTGTACAGGCCCGTCGCAGAGTTCAGACATGAGCGCTACGACAACAGAGGAATCGATGCCCCCACTCAGGAAAGCGCCGACCGGCACATCGGCAACCAGGCGCCGTGCTATCGCGGCCTTCAATAGATACCTGAGTTCTTCCTTAGCGCGCGCTAACGAGATTCGTTTCGGATGGAACTTCAGATTCCAGTATTTCGAAAATGTTCTACGACCGTTCTGATCAATTAAGAGGACGGTAGCGGGATCGAGCTGACAAACATTTCGATACAACGTTCGAGGAGTTGGAATATATCCGAGGGCCAAAAACTCAGGCAGATATTCATCGCATAACTCGCGTGGAACACCGACGGCGGCGAACAGGGCCTTGATTTCGGATCCGAACACGATCTGTTTTTCGGAGATGTAGTAGAACAGCGGTTTCTTGCCAGTGCGGTCACGGGCGAGAAGCAGACGAGCATTGCGATCGTCCCATATCGCGAGCGCGAACATTCCATCCAACTTAGAGATGCACTCCGGTCCGAACTCCTCATAGAGGTGGACAATGACTTCGGTGTCCGAATGAGAGACAAATTGATGGCCGCGTTTTACCAGGTCGGCCCGTAGCTCGCGGAAGTTGTAGATTTCGCCGTTCAGCACAACGGCAACCGAACGATCCTCGTTCCACATCGGTTGATGACCGTTGGGGGATAGATCCAAAATGCTGAGACGCGTGTTGGCCAATCCGACGGAACCGCGGTGCATCCAGCCGCGGTCATCGGGACCGCGATGGTTCAAGAGATGGCACATCTGTCGCAGTTCTACTTCTGCAACCGGCTTACCGTTGAACCGATAAATCCCAGCGATTCCACACATACGTGATTTGCGTTTCTACGCAGCCATGCGGCTACGAATCAAAGCGGCTCTAGCTCCAATGCTGTTGACGGTGTGTGTCCACAAAAAGGCCAGCATTCGACAATCTTCGGCGTGCGGCAATAGGAGTCGAATAGCGGGTACACCATTCGAGCTGCAATACAATCTGATCGAAATGACCGAATTCAGGATGTAGGCTGCGGAAACCAGCACTGCGGCTCCCTTTATGCCGTAGTGAGGAATTACGAGTAGACCGACCAGGGTTTGCACAATCAGCGTAGCCAAAGCCGGGTAGAAGGCATCGAGAGGACGTCCGCGACCTGTGAAATCGGCGCTGAGAATTTTGAACAGAGTGGCGAAGACGGTTCCTGGGAATAGCAACCAAAGAACCGGAACAGAAGCTGTGAATGCCGGCAACACAATTGGGATTAGCAACGCGCTGCTGGAAAAAAGTACAAGGCCGAGAAGCGTGTTCAGTGCCAGGCATGCACGACAAAACGCCGGCGTCACGCGGCGCGCGTGTTCAGCCGAGCACCCCGCTATATACGGCAGAAGCACCGGTCCTACTGCATAAGGAACATACCACAGCAACTCTGCAATGGTGACTGCTACCGAATAGACACCCACGTCACGAATGGCAAGCAAGTAGCCTACGAGCAGGACGTCTACCCGGTGTTGAAGGAATTGCGTCACAGATGCAAGCTGAGAGCGGAATCCAAATCCAAACGCTGCTCGAAGGAAGTTGCGACTCGAGCCCAGCAGCCTTGCTCCACCCGAGATGAGCGTCTTCGCAGCTGGAATCGTCGGCAGCACATTGCTGATTAACCACAGAAGCGCGACTTCGCTGACAGTCTTCGAAGATGTGAACAGCAGGCTTACAAGAAAAATCGAAAACAGTGCAGGTTGTAGCACCCGATAGAAGTTGTAGCCGCTTGTCCGCTGCTGCCCGAGGCAGAAGTAGCCTGCATGAAAGGCGATGATCAGACCGGGAACGGCGAGCACAGAAATGAGCGCCAGACTCGGCGTCATACCGGCAGGGATGATCTTGGGCAGCCACGGCCAGAATATCAGGCAGCCTAACACTGGAATCAGCCCCAAAAGAAGGCTAGGCAACAGGTTTGCTGATGCGATTTCCTGCTGGGTGAACTCTGAATGGCTGCGCAGATAAAAGACCGAAGCTGGACCAAGACCACCTTGAAGAATCGTGAAGCCCAGTGATGAAATTACCTGGAGCAGGAAGACGAGCCCCTTCCCTTCACGACTCAACAGCCTGGCTACCAGGAAATTGTTGGTGAGTCCGCAGACAAGCATCAGCACTTGCGCGGCAAAAACCCAGGCAGAGCTCTTCACCAAGGTTCTGGCAGTCGAACGATCGCTCACAGCCAATCGCTCCGGCTGTTGCATCACGTCCTGCGCGACGGCTGCTATCAAGCTCTCCTCACGAATCGGAGTGACCTTCAAGCTGCGTGCTCCTGGGCCGGTTGCTCTGGCGTGACGTGTGTGGAGGACGGTGGCACAAAACGACCATGAAGATGGTCTCGCAGCGTGGCCGAGGAGATACGCACCGGTCCGCGAGCATCACGCATAGAGCGCCAAAGACGTACGGCATCGCGCTTCGCCTTGAGTGCGTGCACCGGGTGGCCGCGAAGTGTCCAACGAATCAGTTGAAAGAGTACATACACGAAGTGCGCGGGTGCATACCTGACAAGCTCCCGAGAGGACAGGTTGCGGAGGAGCGCCAGTTCCATATTGCGCTGGATATAGTAGCGACGTAGACCTGGCATCTTGGAACCGGTGCCCACCTGCTTATGCACAACGGTCGCGTCCGGAACAAACGCACACCTGTACCCAGCTAATCGCGCGCGTAAAGCGAAATCTACATCTTCGCAATACGCGAAGAAGCGTGAGTCGAACAAGCCGATGTCTTCGATAACTGATCGATGAACAAGCATTGCTCCTCCCGAGGCGCCGAAGACCTCGGTGACACTCTTGTGCATCTCCGGATCGGAGCCCGGGCTCAGCTGAATCTGGCGTAACGTGGGAGCGATCACCGCGATTCCGACATTGTCGATCTTACGGTCGGATGCGCGGATCATCTTGCAGGCAAAAATCCGATACTCTGAATTGTTCACCGCTGCTCTGCGAAGTCCATCGAGAAAATCATCTGACGCGACCGTATCGTTATTCAGCAGCAGCAGCCAATCTCCTTTAGCCCGCTGCGCACCGATATTGTTTGCGGCGGCGAATCCAAGATTCGTCTCGAGCCGCTCGTAGACGATCCTCGAATCATTCATCGACAGAACGCCAGCCTCGGTTGCATCAGAGGACCCGTTATCGACGATGATGATTTCGTCGGCTGATTGTAGCTGTGGAAGCACACTGCGGAGACACGGCTCCAAATGATGCCAACCGTTAAAAGTGACGATGATGAGGCTGATGGATGATGACACGGCGTTACGAGTAATGCGGGGGAGAGTTCATTGCAGCTGCGCCGTTGCTACTTCACCAACCGCAGCACGCATTCTTCGCCCGAATGGCGATGGAGCAGATGACTGCACGCTGCCGCATATTGAAGCGCTGCAATCGCAACCATCCGCGGAACACGCGACAGCAATCCCTCTATCTTTTGCTGCTCACGCATGATGCGCAAGCTCCAGCCGCATATCAATTCTGCGTTCGCGGCGGTAGTCCACACCTCTCTGTGTGTGGCTGGGATCTTCTGCACAAGGTGCAGGAGATTACGCGCATTGAACACGTGCAGGTGCCGAGGAGGCTCGAGTCCGCGCCAACTGCTTCGAAACGTACGGTGCCCAAAGCTCTCCGCATTGGGCGTTACGGCGATGAAAGTGCCCCCTGGTCTCAGCACGCGGAAGCACTCGGCGACGAGCGTTTGAGGTTCGTGTACGTGCTCAAGCACATGATTCATGATCACAGCGTCGAACCGGTCAACTGGATAATGCAGGTCTTGAAGCTCACCATGTCGCACGGTGGCACACTGTTTGCTCGACGCGATTGTTACGGCTTTTTCATCTACTTCCACTCCTTCTACGGTCCAACCAGCGTCGTGAAACAAGGCGAGCCGTGTTCCATCTCCACATCCCACTTCGAGCAATCGCCCCGGCTTGGCGTGCTCGAGGTACATGTATTTCAATTCGCGCCGTTCGCGGGCTATCGGCGTGAGAATCAGCGTCGATTCGTAAATCCTGTATGCCAACCGTCTAAATCGGTTTCGAGATGCATCGCCCTCAGGCCCATCACGGTGGGTATAGTAGTTGCTATAGGCCTTCCACAGTTCCGATTTCAAGGGCATCGGATCGAGCCAGATTAGGCCACAACCCTGATCCGAGCAGCGCCGTATCTCCCACGTCCCCTCTACTCCGAAGAGACCATCTTCGACACTTCGATATAGGAGATCGCCCTTACTTCCGCATAATGCACACTTCTCCACACGCTCACACTCGATGTGCGACCAAGGCCGACTCTGGGTGAGAGCGCTCATCCTGCAGTCTCTGGCAGCACCGTCGGGAGCAAGAATTGATAATTCCGCTTCACCAACACGTACAGAAGCAACATGAACAGGACCATGGATACAGCGGTCATCGAGACGAACATGCTCGACATCACGAAGGCGCACATACCCGCAAATAGACCTCGCCCGCCAGGAACCTTCCGCTTCGCCAGACGATAACTTCGTGTCAGGATCGTAATCACGAGGGCACAGAAGACGATCATGCCGGGAACGCCCAATTCAGCGCCGATCTGCAAGAACGTGTTCTCAGCAGTAAGTTCCCCGTAGCCTTCTTTCGGCAGATCGGGGGCAATTTCCGACAAGAAATACGTCTGATATTCACCAGTACCTATGCCGACGACCGGATGTTCGAGGATGACAAGAGCAGTGCGGTAGTACTTGAGCACTCGAATGGCGCCCGTCAAGTCAGCCGCCGAGCCAGTCTGCGCAAGGCGATTCTCAAGCCAATCGGTAGAGAACAAAGTGACCACGATGGTCGCAACCATTGCAACAACCACGATCTTCTTAATGTTCTTGCCAGCCAGTGCGAACAACCCAACGGCCGCGCCCGCCATACCAGTGCGAGAAGAAGTGAGTAGTAGAGCTAGTGAGATTAAGAACAGACAAATCGCATACGCGAACCGATGTGGGAAGTCCTTATGCAGTACTCGATCCAAAATGAACGGGACAAAGAATGCGCAGAATGCTGACAAGAAGATGGGGTTCGAAAACACCGAGTAGATGCGAAACGAATCAGAGTCCGCGTTAAGAGTCAGGTCAGCGCCCCATGGAAATGACTTCGCGCTCGCCAGTGGTCCGATCAGGTGCTGATAAATCCCTACAAACGCGAGCACGGCCGCAAGCAGAACCATGAAGAATTCAAGCTCATGCAGGTCCAAGCGGTTTCGTATGAGCTGGGAAAAACAAACGTATGCAAGCGCGTATTCGCCATAGCGGGCGGCACTTTTCAATGCTGCCGTGCTGTCGCCATGACCGGCCATCACCCACAAAACGGATAGGCCGATCAGCAACAACATGCCTAATAGAAAAACGTCCTGCCAATCCGGATGCCGTAATTGCTTCAGCAGCTGTACCGGTTTGTCACGTAGGATGACACGCAGCGCGATCGCAACGAGCGCAATTTCGGTGACCGCTACTGACCCATCCTCGAGACGAGTGGCTTCGAACAGGAAGGCGGCCGAGACCACTGCAAAACTAGCCAGCCGCCAGTCCGCAAAAATCATGGCGACATAGACAATCGACCAGAACACCAGCGCGCCAGCACTGTTCTGACCTGAGAAAAAGGACGCGGCACCCAGCACCAGAAGTGCCAGGAATAGCTGCCAATTCCACACTCCTTCGTTTTCCCAGACAGTGGCGCGCGCAGCGGGATACGCAGTAGAACTCAACTGAGATTGCCTCGATGGAAGGGGAAGAATCGCGAAGAACGCGCCTGAGAATGAAGAGCCTGCATTCGCATCTTCGCTCCGTCAACTAATTCCAGGGTCAGCGCTTTTCGCGGATCATCGATGCTGATGCTCTGCCAGCGTTCGCGCAAAGCCACAAATGCAATGCCGGCAAGCAGCGACACGATGGCGCCAATCATCACCGACTGCGTTCGCTTTGGACTCATGCGCCGCTCCGGCACCTGAGCTTCATCCAGTACCCGCACGGTCGGAATCTCTTTTGCCTCCTGAACTTTTGCGAGTTCGTACTGCTTGGTGAGGACCTGGTACACCGTTTCCTCGATCTGGGCTCGCCGAGCTAGATCCAAATAGGTCACCGCGAGAAGTGGAAGCTGGCGCAGTGATGGATATGCGTTCGAATCCTGGCCGTCCAGCGTCGGTGACCCCTGCAGCTTCTGAAGCTGTGACTTAAGCTCCTGAATACGAGCTTTCAAGCTGCGTACCCGAACGTTGTTGTCGGTGTAGATCTGCTCGAGGCCACTTAACTGAGATTCGGCCGCAATCAGATCACCTTCCAGTTCAGCCGATCCCTGCACCATTGCTTTTCCCTGCTCCTTTGGATCCAAGGTGGAACTCTTGCTGGAGAACTGGCCCAGTTGTTGGGTGGCGGCGTCCAAATCCTGCTTAACTGTTTTGAGGCGCGCTTCCAAAAAAATACGTTCCCTTCGGGCGGAAGATGTCGACAGCTGCTCGACCACTCGGTCTAGTTCATCAATGTATGCGCGCGCAATCGCGGCTGCACGTTGAGGTGAGTGATCGACAACACTGATGTTGATAATGCCGCTTTTTTTGTCTTCCAAAACCGTGGTGTAGTTACCCAGTTTTCTGCGCGCGTCTTCGTACTGGCGTACGTGATAGACCTTGCGCAGATCAAACTTGTCGATGATTCGGTCTTGCACGGTGGAGCTGTGCAGGATACCGATGAAGAGTCCTCCCGAAGATTTCATCCCCAGGAGGCTGGCTGCGTACATTCCCAGAATGCCGCTGGCGCCCCCACCTCCACCACTGCTGCTCTCTCCGCCTCCGTCGACACGCGACATCAGTGCGGCCGCGGACATCGACGAACTCGAACTGTCGGGAGGCATCAATCGCGTCGAAGCCTCGTACTTCTTGGGCCACACCAGCGAGAGAATGATCGTCAGAACAGTCCCAATCCACAGAAAGCGCCAGATAACCGGCCAGTTGTTGAGGAATAGACGAGCCTTCGCAACCTGCCGATGCGCAGGCGAGGCGCCCGCTTGCGGCGGCAGGTTCGGGACCGGAATGGGCTGGCCCTGATCTACTACTTCTTCGAAGGAGGTATTGACTCCGCGTCCAGAACGCCGCACTCAGTCAGCTCCAGGTTCACAAGAACCGTTGTTCACTTCTTCCCCAACTTTGGCCAATAAGTCATCCCAAAGGTCGTGACAAAATTGCTTTGCCGCTCCGTGTTGAGCAACGGAAATCCCCACTTTTCGTACTGCAGCCTACCATCGAATGAGAATTGCGATCCGAACAGCCAGCTACTCTGAACATAGAAGTCGTTGATAGTCCCGCCGTGTGGGATAAACCCGGGACTTACGTTCGCGTAGCGATAACCCACTTGAACCGTCTTACGCGGCGCAAACCAGTAGTTCGACTGAGCCTGCACGCCACGTCCCTGGCGTCCCACCCAACTTCCAAGAATGTACCCGTCGTTGGTCATGCCGTCGCGATAACGGATGTCACTGTAGTAGATGCCTGGAAGCAGCAGATTAGGCAGGTCGGTATATACGCCCTCTACGCGCAGATCCATTTTCGGCAGCTTGGGAACGTGTGACAGGTACATTCCTGGCGCCATGGCCGATCGTCTCGGGAAGGCGATCGGGTTGGGCTCGTCTTCCGAGACCGCGTCGGTGTACAGAGACAACCAGTTCCGCAGCTTTGGAATTTTGTAGCTGAACTGAAATCCGGTCTGCCGATTGCCGCTGTTGTGGAAGGCATTTTGGGAGGTGCTGAAGGTCCGGAAGTAATTGCGAAAGGTCACCGGAACACCTTCTCCGCCGAACTCGGCGATGAGCGTGACGCCGACATCAAAATTCGGCGTCAACTTCAGACTCAACTTCTCCCCGTGAAAGTAGGGTTGCGGATTCAGAAAAGCGTTCCAACTTCCCGTCAGGATTGAATAGTTTGGGGTTTGAAAAACGAAGTGATGACCCTGCAGCTGTCCGATAAGGGCAGTCACTCGCATCGGCCCGAGAATCGAGAAAAGCCAAGGCAGCTTGAACGGAGTAGTCCGATCCAGCCGCGCCATACGAATGGGAGGAGCGTTGTCGGAGAGCATGATAGCCGTGCCTTCGCCTGGTCCCCACCACAGGCTCTCCTGCCCAGCAGAAAGCTGCCAGTTGTTGAGGTTCATGGCTACATACGCGTCAAGCAAACGAAGCTTGCTGGTCTCCGCGGTCGGCGTACCCGGCTGCACCGGCAATTGATCGATCGCAGCTACGGTCTGCCGAACGGCGAGCGGTTCCGCTGGAGCAGAAGGAGCATGCTGGTACTCTCCGCGAACGTACACGGCAAACGGGCCGCCGAGAGCGTAGGTCGACATGCCGGTTACATTGTTCAAGCCGGATTCATAGGGTCGTCCGAAGTTGTTGAAGATGGTTTGGCCGAAGTGATACCCGTCCGTTAGAGGCGTTCCGGAGATTCCGGTCACCTGTGTGTATATCTTCTCAATGGTCGCTGCAACGTTCGGGGCTCCACCACGCCGGGCGATTTCGGGCGCGAACTCGGTGGTGAGCTGAGCGTAGGAAGTGCGCACGTAAGCGTTCGGTTCCGAACCCTTGATGTTGTCACCGGCTTCCTGCACCAAGCGGGCGCACTCCATACGGGTCCAGGGCTTCATGGTTGGAAAGGCGGTGCGGATATAGCCCATAGCGGCCAGGCGCTCCATCACGGGATAAACCCAGCTATCCAGTTCCACGTAAGGAGAGCCCATCAATCCGGGGTCACGGACTTTCTCCGATTGCGACTGCACGAACTTCCCATATTGTCCGAACTCTTCTCCCGTGGGGTGATTGGCTCGATACACTTGGCGGCCCATGAACCACCCGACGGTACCTCCGACAAATACATCTGAGGGAAAGTGTTGACGTGCTTCGACACGGCTGAGGCTCACGGTGGTCGCCAGTCCGTATGTCAGCGCCTGCATCCACCACTTGGGATACTCGTGTGACAACACGCTGGCAATCGACCAGGAGATGGCAGCGTGTTCCGAGGGGAAGGAGCTGCCACCCGACAGGAAGTTTCCCTGACCATTTCCCTGGTCAGGCCGCTGGCGTCCGGCGATAGGCTTTACGAGATAGGTGATCGCGGTTGCGTTGATGGCTGCTTCTCCCGCCTCGTATCCAGCTCGCTTAGCGTGATCGTCGTTTTTCATCTGCCCCAGCAAGTAGAGGCCGCCCCCGGCCGCAATCATCGAGTAGAGACCGTAATTCGAAAGATTCGTAAATTGATTGATATGGCTCTGCGTATTGGTGACGTGAGTCATGACCGACGCGTCGGTCCCAAATAGCACAGCCGCGGTGCCAGCCAGCGGCGTGAGCCACACCAGGTCGCTTGCCTGTGCATGCGCAGGACTGGTCCAGACAGATTTCTGATCCTCGAACAGATATTTCGGCAACGAGGAAAGATTCGTGTTTCTCTCTGGCGCTAACGCGACGGCTGGCGTGGGGTGTGACTCCGCAACAGCGGGGCAATTGAGACTCGCCTTGCCGGTCAGATCGGTGCAGTCCGAGGGCCGAGGACTGCTGGTCGACTGCTGTGCGCCGTTGTCGGTGGGCAATGCGGACGAGACTGGCTGAGACGCTGAGACCTGCGCGACGCATGCAGACGGAGTTCCGGTCAAGGCGCTGCAAGAAACCGACACTGGTTGAGTTTGCTCTTTTGCGGTTCTTTCGGCAGGATTCGCGTGCGTCGGCTGGATTTCGACGGCCTTTGCTTCCGCAGGGTTCGATTGCTGGGGCTCGACATCGGCCTTGGCGCGCTTGGCGAGAGTTTCTGGGGAACAGGCAGGAAGCGGATTTCCACTTAGGTCGGTGCATAAGGCGTTCTGGTTCGTTGAAACCGAACTTCCCAGGTCGACATTGGCTGTGGTTTCACGCGGCTTCTTGTGCTTCGACTGCTTCTGATTTCGAGAAGCTGAATTCTGCGTACTATCTTCGTCAGCAGTTTGCGACGGGCATGGCTCCGGATTTGCGCCTGAGAGATCCGTGCACATCGCAGGTTCGGAATTTCCACCGCTGCCTGCTGCACTCTGAGCCATGAGGCTGGCACTGATTGCCAGACCGCAGAGGCAGTTCCGGAGGTGACCCAAAACTCTCATCGCTCCTAGAAACCGTGCACCGCAGCAGCGGTGATCGAGAAGGATGAGAGAACTGTAGCCCAGGCCATAAGGCTTCGCATGAAGCTGGATCCGGTCAGGAATTTTTCGGGAACAATGACGCTGTCACCTGGCTCCATCTTGGTACTGAGAACATTGCCTCCCCACCAGCTGTTTTGCGAGCGACCGACGAGGGCGCCGTTAGCGCGCACGACGAAGATGTCCTTCGTATTCGCAGTCGGAGTTGGTCCGCCGGCGGCAGCGAGATACCAGCTCGCGGTCTTCCCTGGGGTGTAAGTAAGAGCCGTGTTGTTGAAAACCTGACCATTCACTAGAACGAAATTCGGGCGTTTGGGAATGAAGAGCGTGTCTCCGGCACGCACCTCAATATCGTTAGAAGTGTTCTCCCAACTGGTAATGTCGGCAGTAATGTGGATGACCAGCCGCCCGCTTGCTTTCTGGGTTTTCAGATTGTTGAGAACAGTTTGTTGCTGAGCCATGGCCGCTTGCGTGAGGCTGATCTGCTCCGGACCGGTGGCCGCCCCAGTGATGTGCACATTGGATCCGGCTTCAAGCCGCCGCACCAACTCCAACCGGCTCCGTTCCGCCATTTCGTACACCTGAACACGGTCAAGCACGGCGCCGTAGGGGTACGCGTCAGATCTAAGCCCTCCCGCGCGCCGCAGCACCGAACTCAACTTCTCTCCCGCAACAATGCCAAACGTCCCCGGATGCGCAACCTCGCCGGTGACAGTTATCGCCGCTCCAATATCGTCCCAGCCGGTGATCTGGCGAACCGACAGCAGATCACCATCGCGCAGCACTATATTCGCTTGCGAATCACCCGAAAGCGCTTTGCCCAACTGCACCGGGAAATGTTCTGACTCCACTTTCTTACCATTCACAATGACGTAGCGAGAGAGATCAGCCGCACTGACGAAAGCGCCACGTCTCAGTCCCCCGGCCAGATGAACCAGATCCGACGCCGTCATTCCGGCACCGAGCGGATACTTACCGGGACGAGTCACCTCGCCGTCGATGGTTACCGTTGGCGGATCCGTTTTGGCCAGGCTGCGCTGAATCATCAGCCGGTCGAGCGGCTGCAGAAGGATGTTGTTGACCTCATCTCCCTGTAATGCCTTCCCCAAGTTGACGCTGAAAACCTTCATCTGCCCGCCATCGACTTTGCGATAGACCTGCGCATCGCCCAGGTCTGCGTCCTGCGTGAGCCCGCCAGCGAGAAACACGGCGTCGCGGAGATGGGTCTCACCGTTGGTGCGGTGTTCCCCGGGATTGCGAACCTCTCCGTTGATGAGCACAGCCGGAGCGTCTTCAAAATCGAAGCGGCCAAAGATCCGTACGGTATCGAAGGGCTGCAGCTTGAAATCCTGAGCGCCGCCTTTCATCGCGTCCGACAGATTGAAGGCAATAACCTCCGGGCGGAAGTCGGGCGCCTCGAGCCGAACGATTTCCGCATATTTTTGCGACGGCTCCGGCAATAGATCGGTATACGATTTAACTAGATCCGTGATCTTCATCCCGTCCGCATAGGGATATTTGCCGGGATGGAAAACATGGCCATCGAGATAAACCGTCTTTTCGCTGTAGGCGAGGATCGGAGAGATGCGGATCTTATCTTCGGGCTGGATCTTAAAGTTCTCCAGCGCGGCGGTGACTTGGGGCTGGTCTGACTGGGGGATATCGAGGCTCAGCATCTTGCGATCCTGATGGGCTTCGAGCCGCTCGACGTCGATGTGGCTAAGGGTGCCGGAAGGAAGAACTCCGCCTGCGAGCTGCAGGACCTGCGCCAGGGATGTTTCGTCATTTAGTTCGTAGATTCCCGGCCGCCGGACCATTCCTTCGAGCGTGACCTGCGGCCCAGTCGGAGGCACAAGGATCGTATCTCCCGGCTGAAGGTGCAGAAGATCTGAATTCACGCCGTGCAGGATGAGATCGTAAAGATCAACTTGCTGAAGCAGCTGTTTGCCGCGGTAGTGTCGGACGATGCGAAGGGAGCCGTTGTCCGTGGGACCGCCCGCCAGATAAAGCGCGTTTAGGGGCGTTGCCAGTGAGCTTACGTCGTAGGCCCCGGGCATTTTGACATCGCCGACAACATAAACGCGTACGCTGCGCAGCCCGGAAAGCGAGACGTCAGCTTCAACATCGCGGAACTGAGTCCGCAGCACTGACTGAACCTCTTTTTGGACCGCACCCAGGGTCTTCCCTGCTACCTCAACCGTCCCCACCTCTGGCAACGCGAGACGACCTTCCGGGTCAACCACGCGGCGTAAATGGCGGGCCGTTCCACCCCAAACTTCGATGGTGACGTCATCGCCTGGCCCTAAAACGTAATCGGGACCAACGGGGGCATCCATCGGCAGTTGATCGAAATTGCCGGTGCCGTTCCGGAAGATCTCCGATCCGAAGCGCTCCAACTTTGCCGAACGCGGCGAGACCTGCGTATAGAGATCGTAGAGCGACGGAACATTTCCGTAGGGGTTGCGACGATGCAGAACCACGGGATGATCGTCTGATTGTGTGCTCGACGGCGTAACCTGGAACGGTGGGATGAGGGTGCGGACCACTGGTGGTGGCGCGTTCCGAGCCATCATCGCGGGCTCAACCTGATAGTCATAAGAGGATGAGCTGGCATCGGGGAGCAGCGATGAGGACATCCCCTCGGATCTGTTGTCCCTGCTGCGAACATTGAAATTGTCCTCTGCGCTGTATCGGGCTGGATTCGCGCCCGTGCCGGCCAGCACAGACGGCAATTCATCGGCGGTCATGGGAGTGAGACCGCCCGAAGAATCAGTGGAATCCATCGAAGTTCGATTGATCGTCCGTTGTGGAGGAATAAGTTGCTGTTGCTGCTGTTGCTGATCTTCTTGCTGTTGCTGCTGCTGCTCGAGTTGTTGTTGTCGCCGACGCTGCAGTTCCTGCTGCTGCTCCCGTTGTGCCCAATACTGCTGCTCCTGACTCAGAGCGTTCGGCTGCTGTCCATTCGTTTGCGACGCGTTGGTTTGACCGTTCGTTTGGGAACTGAGCCCAGGCTTTGCGGGAGATGGATAGGCTTGTGGATAACCCAGAAGTTGTTGACGTTCCAGTTCGGCTTGGGTGGGCTTGGCACGAACATAGCCGCGGTTCTCGATCTCGCGCGTCGCTATGACCCGAACGTTGAAATCCTTGTTTACTAAGTTAAAGAGGACTTCATCTTCCAGATCCTTGGGATCGAGGAGACGTCCCTGCTCGTAGGCTTTCCTGACCAGCGCCTTCTTCACCTCCAGATCGAGACCAGGCTCATTCTTAAGCAGCTCAATGATCTGGTCAGAAGAAAGGGCAACCTGATCATCAACGGCATCCTTCTCTTGTTGCGTCATCGGAACTTGCGACCTGCTCGTGCTTGGGTCGTAGGACGATGTCGCCCGTTGCGCCTCCGCCTGGGGTGCAAGCATCCCAAAAGAAAGCGCGCACAGAAACGAAATCAGCAGCTGTGAAGTTCGTGACAAGAATTGGAAATGCGTGAGACAGTGTCGTGACATAAGGTAAGTGGGTAAGGAGTGGATTAGATCGTCTTCAAAACCTGTGCTGCTGGCCATGGCTCCGCCCCGTCACTTACAGAGCACATGTGACCTAACTCAAGCCGACCGCACCCCTGTGCCCTAGCCGATGTTGACGGATTTCGGATTCCCCAATCCCAACATTGATTTCAGAGAGGCACACAGGGTTGTAAATGGTGACAGGCGTGGAAGTGTCCAAGGCGTGTAAACAATTGTCAGTGCGGTGTAAATTCAGGCCGGAGGTGTTTCAGGAACTTAGGCTGGA
>CAYNPS010000011.1:0-36075 GCA_964399125.1 uncultured Terriglobales bacterium | reverse complement strand
AATTGTCAGTGCGGTGTAAATTCAGGCCGGAGGTGTTTCAGGAACTTAGGCTGGATGTCTTCGGGTTGGAGACAAAGATATGGTAAACACTTGAGTAGGAAGCGTTAAGTTAGACGCTTGTCGAAATTGCAAACGCTCGGTTGAACTCAGTCTTGAGGGCAGCTTCTCTCAATCGTCGGAAAATGCCACGCCGGTTACGTGCCTGTCGTGAGTACCACGAGCCACCGTGGTCAGCTCCGGATTTTCCACTTCCTTTTGTTGTAGCGCGCGTGACTTCCTGCGCTTCGCCAACTTTGCCGATTGATTCGAGAGTTCGTCAGAGTTGGGCTGCTCGGCAGGGACCTCCATGCGGCTGAATGGTTGGAGTTCTGGAACATATTTGTAATAACCGAAACCGACGAAGCAGCCAGCGAAACAACCGATTGGCAAAGTGAGAAGCAGAGCCGAGTGGTTGGGGATCGAAACCAGCAGCACGCCAACGGCGCTGAAAAAAGCGCTGATTCCGTAGAGAAGCACCGCGGCGCCCGGCACAGAGAAGCCACGCGCTATCAATTGATGATGCATGTGCTCGCAGTCAGGCATGTAAATCGGTTGCCTCTTGAGCACACGTCGCACGATCGCCAAGGCCGTATCCAAGACAGGAAGACCGAAAGCCAGCAGTGGAATCAAGGTGACCGCGGGTGAAGAGATGCAGTTGAACAGCACCAGGCCGAGAGCACTCATCAAGAAGCCGACAAACAGGCTGCCACAGTCTCCAAGAAAGATGACAGCTGGGCTGAAGTTGAACTTGAGAAATCCTGCAAGCGCACCTGCAATGATCAAGCTCAGGATGGCAAACTCTGGACGACCGGCAGCAGTGAACAGCAGGCCGAGGGTCAATGAAGAGATTAGGGCAGAGCCGGCTGCCAGGCCATCTAGACCATCGATTAGGTTAAATGCGTTGGTGACACCCAGAACCCACAACACGGTTAACAGCAGGGATAAATACGGCGGAAGCGAATCAGCGAAAGGTGGCAGCGATTCGATACGGAAATGGCCCCAATATAGAACCAGTGCTGCCACGACCTCGAAGAAAGCCTTCATCGCCGGCGATATCGGACTGAAGTCATCCCAAAGCCCAATTGCGAAAACCACCGCGCCGCCAAGAAACATCACTAACAGACGCGACGGAGCGATCATCCACGGAACTCGAATGATCTCCAGGCAGAAGGCTAAGCTCACTAGAGTGAGGAATATGGACACACCACCAAGCCGTGGGATCGGTCCGTCGTGGAAGTGGTGAGGCATGGCCTGACCGAGCCAGTTGCGGTGAAATGCAATTGCCTTGACCGCCAAAGTCAAAGCGCCAGCAAACAATGAAGCAATGATCAGGGAACCTACAGCCCAGATGAGCATCCCGGCTACTCCTTAGCCAAGGTGACGGGAAGACGCGGCTGAAGTGCACATGTAACCACCGAAACATCTATGACTGCCAGACTCTTTTTCATAATTCAGTTACAAAGAACAAGCGTGCGGAACAGTTAACAGCCAGTTTATTTATGAATCCTCCGCGTAACTTACTGCGATTTGCTCTGGCAGTTACCAACCTGCAAAAAAGCAACATACCACAAAACCAACGCTTTGGAGGCATCGTTCTTTGTTTTGTTCCAATTATGAAAATTAGAGTTGAATGAACTGAAACAATCTGTTACCAAACCAGGAAATCTTGGTAACAATTACCAAAGGGGTGGGCCCGGTCCACTGTCCTGCGCCTTAGGGCGTACTCGATTACCGAGCAAGGCCGACGCGCAGCCGAACTAGTATTAACTGCGAATTAATTATTCGCCCCCCCCCGGGGGGGGGCCTTTTTATGTAATTTCATGAAATCTGTACGAACGGCAAGTTACAAACCGCTTAACACAGCGATCGAGGCCGCCCCCAAAGCCAACTGGGAGAAGATTTGCGTCCAATCCCTCAAGTTTCTCTGGACGTTACCCTTCCACAGGGTTTCCGGAACGACTACCGCATCTCCTGGCTCTAGACGATAACTTTCAATGCCTCCGCCCCAGAAGCTGCTGCCCGAATTGTTACTGATGACAGCACCATCCGCACGCAGTATGAAAATATGTTTCTTATCCGCGGTCCGGTTCGGACCACCAGCATCACGCAAATAGTCACTCATATGCTTGTCGGACTTCCAAATGAAAGCATTTGCGTTGTAAACAGATCCAAGCACTTCGACAGAAGCCGGTCGATAAGGAACAACGAAGCGATCGCCATCTTCGAGGGTTATATTGGGTAGATCTTGGATTGTGGTGCGGGGCCCCGGAAGTTCGAGCACAATTCTCCCTGTCGGACGCAGCTGTTTAAGCTTCTCAACCAATCGTCTTTGTGCCTCGAGCGACGGAGCTAGCAACGCGACGGCCTCAGGAGTCGCGGCAGCGTTCGCTCCGGTCGTTGCGTTTCGTTCCACTTGTACGTCAAAATCACTAACGATACGATTTAGTTCCTGCTGCTGCCGCTCCCGAGTCGACTCACGAGTGAACTCTGATCCAAACAAGTATGCGTTCGGTGTTAGGCCCCCAACCCGTTCAACAAGCTGTCTTAGAGTCTCCCCAGGCTCGACTCGATACACCCCTGAAGCAACAAATTCTCCCTCCAGTCGAACGAACTTAACTTGTTTCTCGACCGGAATCTTAATGTCTTGCTGCGAGAATATGGTGATCACGTCCCCGGGATAGAGGGCGACGTTTTGCGATGGGTCGTTCTCCAGAATTGCTTTCCCGAGATTGAACGGGATCAAAGTCGTTGAAAGATCATCTTTATTTATCCTCTGGATCACAGCGTAATCCCAATTGATCTCAGGGGCCGACGCCTTCGCTTCATTGCGTAGCCTGGTTTCGCCAGCACTCAAGGTCGAAGCCGCAAACGTCGCCTGACGATTGGTACTCTCGATGGCGTTTGCTGAAGGATCAGCCGCCTTGTTATTTGCCGCAATTTGAGCATAGGCATAGGGATCCTCTTGGTCGCTATTCGTCCCTAATCTTTGCTCCGCTAATTGCTGGCCCGAGCCGTCTGTTCCGGTACCCGTTGAGTGACCTGTTGCAGTTCCCGCCCCTTCGCGTGCAGAAGGTGTAAGAAGTGAGGGCAAACGTACTTCGCCGGAGGCCGAATACACTGGGTTCTGCTGACGCCAGAAGTCCCGTGTCAGCAAAGCCTCTTTACTTGGTATCAGGTCGCGAATGCGCATTCCATCGTGCCACGGATATCGCCCCGGCCATGAAACATTTCCTCGCAGAGTCACCGTCTCCTCAAAACGAGGGAGCATGGGAGCGATTCGCACGATATCGCCATTTTGCAAATTCTTGGCGAGACCAGAATCGTTCAGCTGGAAATCTTCGACTTTGCGAAATGTCTGATGATCTCCTTGTTCAACCCTTTCGACTGTTGCCTTGTTGTTATCAGAGAGCGCAGTGAAGCCACCTGACAGTTTCACGGCTTCTGCCAGAGTCGTGTTCCCTTTTAACTCATAAATCGCGGGTGTGTTCACACTCCCTACTATGGCTACCTGGGGACCGACCGGTGGGATAAAAATGACGTCTCCAGGCAGCAGCGTCACGTCTTTCGACTTATCGCCGTTCAGCAGCAAGTCGTATAAGTCGAACTCAAGCGCCACCTTGTCACCGCGGCGTAACTGAATTCTTCGCATCGACCCCGTATTCAGCGGACCGCCCGAGTAAAATACCGCGCTGACGAGGGTACTCAGGGAACTGACCGTGTAATTACCAGGACGTCTCGCCTGTCCAACAATGAAAATCTGGATTGATCGCAGCTGTCCCATCGAGACACTGAGATCAAAATTGCGAAAGGTACGGCTAATCACACCCTTGAGATAAGGTTGGAGTTCGCTGTACTTAACACCGGTTAGATTGACCTCTCCGACCTTCGGTATGTAGATATTTCCGGAGCGATCAACCGTAGTTCGTACATTGATGTCAACCTGCCCCCATCCCCGAACCAGCAACTGATCTCCCGGACCAACGACGTAATCCGCGGGAACCGGCGCCCGGTCGACAGGAGCGAATGTGCTGGGAGCATTTACAAACAAATTAGCGCCAAAAATTGGAAGTCGTTGACCGACTGACGAATAGACAAACTTCTGAAACTCGGTTGGAGGCTGTGGATTAAACAGGTAAGTTGGTGGGGTGGTACCCGTATACAAAGGAAAGCGACCAGACGCTTGATCATCGCTATAGATCTGCGGCACGCCAGCAGTGCTGCCAATACTGGGCATTCCCGACGCGCCCCCCCCACTTAGCGTTGCACATCCTGGGCCGGCATCCGGTCCACTGCAGCGTGCGCGTAATGCGTCAAGGCCGGTAGACTGCCCCGCACCACCTTGTTGATAGCCGTAATCTTGCTGGTAGTAACTCTGGGACTGATCAGAACCTCCGGACCTGGGGTCGGTTGAATAGCCCTGCGCGATCAGAAAAGGAGCAGATGCGGTGAATTGAAAAACAATTAAGGACAGAGCAATGATTCGGCGCCTAGCAACAGAACTAAAATTACACATTTGGGTAAGTTAAAGCATTTTACGACGTAGACATCGATTTTCGAAACTCGGTTTTTCTAAAGTAGGCCAGCAGATCGTGAGCTCAGTGCTTAAAGGCGTGCCGTAAGCTGCTGGCGGTGAGGCCTCCGGTTGGAAGAAAACTTACCTGAAGCGAAACAGCAACATTCGACTGTGTACTCGCAGATAGTAACGGAAAATTCCATCGTTCATACTGCAGAAAACCAGACAATTGCCAAGCTGAATTCATCATGTACGTTGCGCCGGCTCGGCCATCATACAAGGTACCGCCGCCTAGTAATTCCGGATTTGCCGCCTCTTTCCTAAAACTAACTTCTATATTGTTTCGGGCAGATAACCAATAGGTTCCATTTGCTTGAATTCCGCGACCTTGCCTGCCCACCCAGTTCCCGAGGATCTGGCCAAAATTGGTATAACCGCTGTTGTAATGCTGGTTCGAATAGTAGAAACCGCAACAGACGAAACCTGGTAAATCCGTATAGCCGCCTTCTGCGCGCAATTGCAGTTTGTTCAACCCGGGTATTTTGGGAAAAAACGCGCCTAGCCACCACGCAGACCTGCGCGGATACGCTACGGGTGAAAACTCGTCCTCTGAGAAGGAATCGACGTAAACCGTGAGCCAATCTCGCAGTCCAGGTACTCGGTAATTTAAATCAAAGGCAGAACGACGGTCCCCCGGGTCGTTTGGCGCACCAGGACCTGTGTTGCTGACGCTATAGCTTCGAAGAAAGACTTTGCCATTGAACCCATAGCCAGGACCACCGAACACCGTTGTCTCCGAGAACCCGAACTCGAAATTCGGGGTTGGCTTGAAAGTAAACTTTTCTCCGTGGATCCAAGGATGAGGCCGAACAGGGGGACCAACCACCTGGTAGATTCCATTCTGAAGAAACGTCGAATACTGGTAGCCATTCAACTGTCCCAAGAACGCTTGTATATCCAAAGGGCCCAGTAGCTTTGATATAAGAGGTATTTGGTAAGGGACATTACGACTCAATCGGAACATCGGAATGGGTTGTGCATTGGTGCTGAACAATAGTGGACCTGACTCGCTCGGCCCCCACCAAAGTGACTGTTGCCCAAAAGTCAGCAAGTTATTCTTAATGTTCAACGATAAGTAAGCGTCAAGGATCTCGAACCGATTAACTTCCGTTGGAGGTGGAACCATCCATGGAGCTCCTGGTGGTAGGAACCCCGCAATTTGATTCTGCACGTCAGTAACCAATATTTGTTGTTGTACAGCTGGACTCAAGTACATTGGCGCAGCGCTATGCTGATACTCGCCTCTAACATAACCCCCGAAAGGTCCAGCAACGAAGCGGGTGGACACCCCTGCCGTACTATTAAATCCTTCTCCAAATGGTCGACCGAAGTTATTAACTATCGTCTCCCCAAAATCAAAACCATCGGTAAGAGGCGGCCCAGCTATCCCTAAGGCTCCGGCGTACATTGACTCGAGCCTGGCGTCAAAGGCAGTATTGATGTCATTATGCAACTCGGGACCGAACTCCACCAGAAGCGCTCGGTACTCGTCATAGACAGAGCTCCTTGTGTCCTGCTGACCTTCCAGGCGTACTCCAGCCTCTTTCACCAGGCGCGCACACTCTTGCCGAGTCCACGGACGCTGCCCCGCGAACGCACTATCGATTTCGCCTAAAGCCGCGAGCCGGTCGATAACTGGATAGACCCAACTATCCAGCGGCACGAAAGTTGTCCCAGTCATTGAGGGCGCAGGGTCGCTCGGCAGGGTTTTTACAAACGTACCGTAAGACGCCCCCGGCAGCTCACGATCATGTCGCGACCGATATACTTCTCGTCCAATAAAATAACCCAGAGTGCTCCCAACGAATACATCGGATGGAAAATGATTCAGACTGGTAATACGCGCGAGCGATATTGCAGAAGCAGTTCCATAGGACAGGAACTTGACGGCCGGCGAGGGATACTCATTCGCAAAAACTGCCGCGAGTGACCAAGCAACCGTGGCGTGCTGCGATGGAAACGAACTCCCTCCTGACCAGAAATGTCCGCGACCGTTACCTTCAGTCGGCCGCTGCCGCTGAGTTGCCAATTTGACGATTTCAGAAATGATCACACCGTCTATTGCAGCTTCAGACGACAAGATGCCGGTTTCCCGGGCATGTTCATTACTCCCGAAACGCCCATAGAGATACATGCCACCACCACCCGCAACCATGGCAGCGACACCCAAGTTAGAGATGTTGTTGCTCGTATTGACACGAGATGGGCTACGGCTTAGTTGGGTAGAAGCACTTGAGTCAGACGCGAAAAGACCAGCAGTAATGGCGGCGACCGGAATAATTGTCTTCATCTGGTCGCGCTTTATGTACGCCGGGTAGATCCACAAAGAACGCTGATCCTCCGCTAAATGCTTTATGTATTCTCTACCTAGAACGTTTTCAGAATCATTACTCTCCTGCGACTGAGGTCGAGCCTGGTTCTTATCGATCGGGCGTCTGCCATCTTGCGATTGTACGGGCGTTGTGCCTAACAGAGAAAAGATCAAGGTTATCAACAACGCCTTCAAAGGATCCGTGGCAGGCAGGCAGGCAAGAACTCTCGGCCAAAGTTTGTTATGTGAATTTCGATTGCCCAATCCCGATGTGGACGTGATGCGAAAACAACCCGCTATGAGCAACAGCTATGCCTCTCCGGAAGTTCGACTGACTACAGAGGAACGATATCAAGCCAATTATGCTTCAGTTGCTTCAAATATGCATCTGCAAAACCAACCTTAGGAAGGTTTCGCATTGTGGGGCGAACTATCAGCGCCAGTTTAGATAAACTCAGATTATAATGGAGATCAACTTTTAACAAACACTACTCGAAAGTTTTGGGAGTTGCAATTACCGGCGCCAAATCACTGCCAAATGCCAATTTCTGCTTCGGACATCCACAATTCGGTGCTATCAAGTCCTTCATCGAGTCAAGCTTCTTCCCTGGAACACTCTGGCTCCGATGAGAACATCTCGTTAATCGACATTCTGACGGTTATTGGAAGACGCAAGAAATGGATATCCGGAGTGACCGCTGGAGCGGCTTTGTGCGCGATCATCATTTGCATCCTTCTTCCAAATCGCTACACTGCCACAGTGGTAATCCTTCCACCTCAGCACAACTCTTCCTCCTCGGCGATACTCTCCCAACTCGGGAGCTTGGGTTCGTTAGCTTCACTAGGGTCGTTGGGTTCATCAGCTGGATTCGGTATCAAAGATGTGAACGACATGTATGTATCTCTTTTGAAGAGTCGAACGGTTGAAGACGCTTTGGTCAATCGGTTCGATCTGATGAAGCTCTATGGCAGCAAGCGACAGTCAGATGCGCGCGAGACCTTTGCTAAACACTGTACGATTGAACTAGGCGTCAAGGATGGGCTCATTCGTCTTTCTGTGGAAGATAGCCGGCCTGAAAGGGCTGCAGAACTTGCGAATGCTTATATCGAAGAGTATCGGAAATTTTCAGCAAATCTGGCCACAACTGAAGCCGCGCAGCGTCGAATGTTTTTTGAAGGACAATTGACGGATGCTAAAGAGAAACTCGCATCCGCCGAGGAGGCCCTCAAGCAATCAGAGCAAAAGACGGGGATGATCCATTTGGATAGCCAAGCAAGAGCACTCATAGAGTCCGTCGCTCAACTTCGTGCTCAGATTGCCGCAAAGGAAATCCAGCTTCGGGCAATGCAAACTGCGGAGACCGAAAACAATCCAGAAGTACTTGTTGTTAAAGAACAGCTTGCGGCGATGCAGGCGCAAGCAAAACAACTCGCCGGAAGCAACCCTGACGCAGATGCTGAGTTGATTGTGCCCACAGGGAAATTGCCGGCTGTCGGTCTTGAATATATCCGTAAGTTGCGCGACGTCAAATACTATGAAACTGTGTTCGAGATTCTAGCGAGACAACTTGAAGCCGCCAAGTTGGACGAAGCGAAACAAGGCGCCGTGATTCAAGTTGTAGATAGCGCGGTAGTACCTGATCGAAAATCGTCGCCAAAGCGATCTATCATCGTACTCGTTTCTTCTTTTGTCGCTTCTATGTGTGCTGCGATGTGGACGCTCATAGTCGAGCTTATCCGGAGACAACAGCGCAATCCAGAAGAAGCAGAGAAATACAGAAAGCTGCGCCAGGTTTGGAGACTGAGAACGCGGGCCTAATCCTAGGACCAATTCAGAACCAGTCTACTTTTTCGGATAAGATAAAACTTCCAATGCGAATTGCAATTCTCGGCACCCGCGGCATCCCAGCACGTTACGGAGGGTTTGAAACTTTTGCGGAACAGTTGAGCATTAGGCTAGTCGCGAGAGGATACGACGTAACTGTTTTCTGTGAGAGTTCAACAGAAGCCCCGCCAGTTCATCAAGGAGTCCATCTACGACATATATCCACCTTTCCGCTAGGTCCGGCGAGCACGCTTTTGTATGACCTGTCATCTCTCTGGAACGCAAGAAAAGACTTCGACGTCGTGTACATGCTTGGCTATGGCTCGGCGCTCTTCTGCTGGATTCCAAAACTCTGGGGGACAAAGCTGTGGATTAACATGGACGGACTGGAATGGAAGCGAACAAAATGGAATGGTTTCGCAAGGCGCTATCTTCATTTGATGGAGCGACTGGCCACGCACGTCGCCGATCGTCTAATCGCCGACGCTCGGGCGATCCGTGATGATCTTCGTGAACGTTATGCCCTGCAAATTCCCTGCGATGTAATTCCTTACGGATGCGAGGCGATTGACCATATTCCCGCCACAGAAGCGCTGATCAAAAGACACATATTTCCGAAAAAATACTACATTGCCGTCTGTCGCTTCGAACCAGAAAATCATATTCGCGAAATCATTGAAGGGTTCATCGCTTCCGGAACTGAGTGCGATCTGGTCCTCGTCGGGGATCACCAGTCCTCTAGCCCATACGTGTTGAAACTCAAACAAAAACAGCACAGAAAGATCAAGTTTATAGGTTCAGTGTACGAGGTGGACGAGCTTCAGGCCCTGCGTTATCACTGCCGTGCATACATACATGGTCATAGCGTCGGTGGTACAAATCCATCTCTTCTTGAAGCGATGGGATGTTCGAATCTAGTTGTTGCTCATAACAACATCTTCAATCGCGAGGTGCTTCAAGACAGCGGGTTATACTTCTTAACTCCGAGTGACATCTGCAAGGCTATAAGGAGTATCGATTCAAGCCTGATTGACATTGAGGGATTTCGAACCTGTACGAAGGCCCGCGCGGCGGGTTTTTACAACTGGCCTCGAATTGCCACGGCATACGAACAACTCTTTATGCTCGCAAAACAGCCTGACGTCCGCGAAGTGGACGTCTCTCCACCCTCAGAAAAATATGATTCTGCCATAAGTCTTGTTCCGTGAGTGGCAGACTGCCTAGCATGAAGCACTGTCGATGCGCTTCAACTCAGCCAGTTCGCTTAAATCCTGATGCTGCAGTGCTCTCTTGCATCCAATGCGACTGTGTAGACTCACCTGCTTCCTGAAAGCTATTTTTCACATATATAAGCAGTAACGCTGTACACAGTGGTATGTCGGCATCGAATTGCCGCGTCTCTGTAAATTGCCCAAATGCCACAGTTATCATTACCAATGCGGGCCAGAAAAGAGCTAGACGCTTAAGTGCCGGAGGAGCATATTTCCAGCCGAGGAGTGCACATGCCCAACGAAAACACAACATTGATCCCCCCAACTAGAAGTGAAGGGGCAAGAGTGGCTAGGCGCAGCACATTTCTGAGCATTGGGGATCTTCAGTATCCAGCTTAGGCTGCTGAATTGTCAA
This sequence comes from uncultured Terriglobales bacterium, assembly GCA_964399125.1. GTDB lineage: Bacteria > Acidobacteriota > Terriglobia > Terriglobales > Acidobacteriaceae > Gp1-AA112. Next base: position 25,701 of record CAYNPS010000011.1, on the reverse strand, counting down.
TCCACCGGACCAACCAATCACCTCATCGATTACTCCTGTGGTTCTCTGGTCCGATGCGATAATCGCAGGTAACCGGTTGCTCTCCATACCGCTTCTTCGGCTTATCGCGTCTGCGTCGGCAGGTTCAAAAAATCCCAACCGGGGTCGATAAACATTCCCGTTGTAAACTGATCTCGAAAATGGAAGAGTGGGGCTCCCCCCATCCGCAATCAATCTGGTTTACAGCATTCCTGCGGGCCTGTAGATCGACGGGGCCTGTAGATCGATTCGCTCGTGTTCGCAACTGCTACTCCCGCAATTCTGGCTACCTTGGAGGCCATTGGATGATCCAGCGTTCCTTGTTCGCGAGAACAGTATTTTTCTTTGTTTCGACGATCGCCATAGCCTTTGAGATCGGAAGTATCCGCTGTCTGGGCCAAGCTCCCTTTTCCAGTTTGCTGTTGAGTCAGGCTGCCAGTTCTCCAACACAACGCAAAAGTAAGGCTAATTACAGCGACTCACCACCAACACCTATTAGCCGCACGGAAACCAGTAATAGGCCATCCGGGGATGTTCGCTATGCTGATCGATGGCCGGGTATCGATAGAACAGGTGCAAGAGATTCATCCACAGGATTCAACAGTCTGTTTGCTGGTGGTGGCCACGTCATTGTACCGAGGGGCACTTACTTGATCAGCTCAACCGTGACTTTGTCGGACAATTTGTACGTGTGGAGTCAGGGTGCTACATTCACAGCCGGCGCAGATAACTTCGCTATGTTCAGCAGCAAGCCCCACGCGTACTACACTCAACTTGCGAATTTTACACTGGACGGTAACGGTCACGCAGGAGTGACTGGCTTCAGCCTTACTCAATTCATTTTCAAGTCTCGAATAGACAATGTAGTTATCCAAAAGATGACAAACGGAATTGTCTTGTTTCAGCTCTGCTGGGACACAATCATTGACAATCCGCGAACTCAGAACGTCGTCTACCCGCTGACAATCAAAGACGGATCAAACGTGGTTGATGTTCGCCATCCGGCATTCGACACCTATGACATTGGCGTCCAGATCGTAAGCGGACCGACCTATCCAACGGTAGGGGTACGGATCGCCGGCGGTTACATCCAGAATGGCAGGAACGGCATAATTGATGGAGGCTACGGCACTCAGATAAGCGACACCTACTTCGAAGGAAATACGGAGGCTGACGTGTTCCTGAGAGATTCCATTCTGCCTTACGTCAAAGGCACCCAGCATTTCTCGAGCAGTGCTGGTGCTGCCATTAAAGGTCGTAACACCAGCGGTTGCAGGGTAGAAGGTGCTGTAATGGGCTCAGGAGCGAGAGGTGCAGGCCTATATGATTTTGATCGCAGTAACAACAACTGTGTCGAGTGGCACGCGAACACAACTTCGTCACTCAACACTCCGGTCGGCCTAACCGCTGGACTTGGTTCGATAGCCACACGAGACGCCTCTGGATCACTTGGTGCAATCACGGGCACCACGGGAGGATTCGCAAATCTGCTCACTGCATACGACGGGTTAATCGTTCAAGGCGGTCCTGCGACATTAAAAAATGGTCTGAAAGTGGGCATCTCCGGATCTACAATTTCTGATTCTCGTGAACTGCTTCAGTCTGTACGCTATTGTGGTGAGACAACGACCTGTGCAAACGCAACGAATGGCAGTTATCGAGAGGTTTTCGGCAGGATTTCGCTAAAGACCGGAACCGCAAAGCTGACGGGAATCACCCCAGTATTCACTTCGAGATCAACATTCGGATGTATTTGTACAGACCAGACTTCCGCCGTGGCTTGCAAAGCGGTTCCAGTTTCAACTTCTTCCGTGGCCTTCTCAGGAAGGCGCTCGGACATTCTCTTCTATTCGTGCATAGGTAACTAGGAACAGACTTCTTGAGCACAAATAAACGAGACCCGCGGCTGATTAAGAACGGCTCTCAGCAGTAGCCAGTCGAAGTGGAAGCTAACAGATAATCTGAGATTTTCAGCTATTTCACCGCGGAGGCTGTGAGGAAGACGCGATCGTGGCCAGAAGCTGTGAAGCCGATTTTAAGGACGAGCGGATTAATTGATAAAGCACTCCGAGTGGCACGAGCACCTTGTAAAAGAACGGAACATATTCAGATCTAAGGATGGCTTTCCGTACCGTTATCTCACCTTCAAACATCCTGCTGGCTAGACCCGACTCACCGCCAGTCGCTCCGGGTCGGCGGGACAACGAACATGCAACTGCGGGCGACAAGACGATTCTTTTTGCTCGGAACAGCGCCAACGCGTTGGTGTAGTAATCCTCACAAAATCGTAAGGTTTTGCTGGAATGGCAAATTTCCCGAGAGGCCGCAACGGATGGCGTGTAAAACGGGTTAAAGAATACCGCTGTCAGCCTTGTCCAGAGAGGACGCACTGGGGACGGAATTTTTCTAGCGATGTGAAACCAGCAAAGATGAAAAATACTGCCCCCTTGCACTGAACCCGCCAAAAACAGTCCACATTTCTGATCCAAGGGGACAGTGTCAATCTGTCGCAATACCTCGTCGCACCACCCTGGGGCGTAGACATCGTCTGAATCCAAGAACGCAATTGTTCTCGCGCGAGAATGATCGATTGCAATTCTCCTAGCATGTCCCGGACCGCCATTTGCTGGTCCACGAATAACTCGAACCGAAACCCCATGGACGTTAGTGTTGCCTTGAAATTCAAAAGGAGGCTCGCTGCAATCATCAGCAACGACGATTTCCACTAGGCTGGGACGCTTAGTCGTAACGGAGTTGATCGCGCGTATCGTCAGTTCCGGACGGTTATACGTCGGGATTACGACCGCAAGTTCTTTATCCGTGCAGAACATTCCAAACATTGTTTGATACGCACGCATACACAATAAACTGTCCTACGAGGCCGAACATCATAAGAAGGCTTGATTTCAACGCGAGGTTCTGCGCCTTCATCGTAACGAGTAATTGCAAGACAAGGGCTGTCATTGCGAAGCGATACATGATTACCGGGAAGAAAGATGCCGTAATGACCATAACTGCTACGGAGTACAGAAAGGTCACTTTTTCATCTCTCGATAGGATTGCGTTTACGTCTCGGATCGCCTTTCCATCTGCAAAGCGTGATATAACAACCCATACGACGGGCGATATCATAAAGAGTAGAAAACCAGTTGTAACGTCGGCCTGATATCTCTTCGTGAAAATCTCCAATAACGGCTTGGCTCCTGCCAACTCCGCAGCAAATCTCGTGAAGACGAGGTAAGCAGCAGAAGCAAACAGGGTGGCTAGAAACAATACTGAAACCAGTTTCGACCGGAATCTTGGGATCAGAGTTCTGTCCAGTATGAACAGCAGCGGAAAAAAGACCCAACTGGAATCATGAAGTAGCACCGCGGCACAAACAAGTGGAATGGAGAGAATTTTTCGCCTCAGCGTGACTGCCCCACAAAAGAAACCGAGGCTTACGCCCTGGCGCAGTGCGTTGGTCATCAATTCAAAACCTACCGCACTAAAGAGATATGCGCTTCCAATGAGCAGCGCGCCTTCAGTTTCCCACTCGGCAAACAATACTAGACCCAATGGAACAGCAAGGCTGGCAAAGAACAATAAGAGGCGCGGCTCTCCTGTCCAGCACACCGGGCGAGTCAGAACTTCGAAAACCCTAAGCGGCAAGGGACTGCTACGCTCGGCAAGAACTGCCATACTGCAAGCATCGCGTTCATCTGAGATGTACCGCCCAGTGTCATTAGGAGCTGACGTCGTTGGGATTGGCCTGAAAGACAACGCCGAACATATAAGGATCGCAAAGCCGGCGAATATCAGGCGATGGAGCAGTGCCCGACTATTCAGCACTTAGTACCTCTGCAACAATATCGCTTGCCGACCAGGCTTCGTTGAACACTGGCTCAAGGACATTTCCTTCCGCCCATTCGTTCCAAGACTTAATAAAGAGTAGTGGGCTTTTGTTCCTTGTTTCCAAAGCTAATGCGTGATGCGCGGCGCGCCTAAACGATTTATCGTTATATCCAGTCAAGACCAACCCACGGCGGCCGCACCTTGGAGTCGTGTCCCATCCTGTCACAATCGTCGCGTGTGCTGTGCCTTTAACCGCTTTCAATCCAGATTCCAAGGTAGAGCTCACGCTTGCATATCTCCTGATTTCGGGTCCCAACCCAAGCGCACGAAGAAATTGCCATGCTCCGGAGTACGCCAATTGAGCAGCACGAGAGTTGAAAGCCGCCGCAACTGGAGTGATAACGGCAGCGTCGAGTCCGAGCTCAGAAGTTTCAGAAAATGAAGCACTTGGCCCAGGACCCCAGTTACCTATAATGTATAGTTCCGCACCACTAAGTTGGCGCACGAGTTGTTTTAGCTGTCCGAGATACTCGGCGGCGTGAGGGATCTGCTTTGGCTTGTATATAACGAAGGGAAAGCGCCCTTCTAAAGTAATGTATTTACCTGTCTCGATGTATCGAGACAGAAGCAAGGCGTGCTGTTGAAGTTCCGATTCATCGTAAGACTGGCGAATAAGCACCCTGTCGGCCGCACCGTGCCAGATCCCGGACCAAGATTCATTAGCCCACCCGAGCATAAACCTAAACTCCGGCAAGTTAAGGCTCAGCATACAGTCGAGTGGTCGATGCAAAACACGTTTCCCCGCAAACCAATAATGCCAGAAACAAAAATCAATCCCTATTGTCCTCGCAAGCTCGAACTGTGCTAATAGCGATTCTCGACAGCGGAGATCATAAAATCCAAGTCTGCCCGGCAGCTTAGGTTGCACGTGCCCAGGAAAAAGACGGCGCGCAGTGGAAACATTGTGCCACTCAGTAAAACCTGCTCCCCAGAACTTATCGTTCTCCGCGGTAGGATGAAACTGCCCTAGATAGTACGCGACACAGTTAACCCTTCCCTTGCTCAACTACTGCTCTCCTATATGCATTTGAATGGCTCACTGCGGACTGAGCTTTTCCTCGCCAGTTTTGATCCACTGCCGTATGGCAAAGTCGAATTTCTTCACGACTCTTGCCGGAATACCCGCCACTATAACGTAAGGCGGTATCTCACCTTTGACAACCGAGTTTGCCGCGACTATGGACCCTCTGCCAATCACGGTACCGGGTGTGATTACGACACTGTCGCCAACCCAAACATTGTCTCCAATCAGAACTTGTTGATCATCATCCAGCGGACGCTCGGATGGAGGGACCTCGGGCGAACTGTGACAACTTGAGTATTCACCGTGGTTGTGATCTGTGATGATGACCTTGCTCCCTATCAACACGTTATCGTCGATCCGGACCAGCCTGGTGCTCGAGATGTGTCCCCAATTACTGATCGACACATTTCGTCCAATTTCGATGTGTGGCGAAAATCGCTGTGCGCGATATCGAGTTATGGCCTCCAACCAAAGCCCGTCGCCCGCAACAAAGCCATCCCCAATCGAAACGCATTTCAGTCCTTTAAGAACCGGGTGCCTTCCGATCCGAACCCGAGCTCCGAACGCATGGGAATACATTGCGTTTCGAATTCGCCCAGCCAAACTATTCGGTATTTCCAGGAGCAGATGCTCCCATCCGTTCGCAGAACCAACTTGGAACATCGTTCGAAAGAGCGGGGTCAATTGTGTACGACTCCTACATCGGTTAGCACGAAAGCAACACGATCAGACATTAAGTGCGACAAAGTTCTGAAATTAATGCATCAGACGCCGTCAGCCGTGGGAATTGGGATCGAGCCAACAATCCACCAGAACCGGAATGCAGCAGCCGAAATCTGCGGCTCTGGGACGTTGAAGTTTGAACATGGGTATACGGACTCGGGGCACAAATTAACACAACTCTCTCAGAGGAAAAGTTCCGGTAGATCACTATATTACAATAGTTGCGTCCCCGCTCAGTCGGCCACTTTACAATGCAGTAGACGGCTGCGGAGCTAAAAACACTTTGGATCACGACGAAAACGCCCGTTGGACCCCTCGCGACGTCCCACATGAATAGGTCTACTATGGATCGCCCCCTTTTGACGATTGCGATTCCGACATATAACCGCGCCCGCTATCTTTCGGGTTTGCTCAATTCTCTTTCCGAGCAGGTCGGTATTGACCCGCGAGTCGAGTTGCTTATTTCGGACAACGCCTCCTCAGACGAGACTCCTGAACTGATTGCTTCCGTGAAGAAAAGAGGTGTTCTGTGCAGGTACCTACAAAACGAGGAGAACTTTGGGCCAGACCGTAACTTCTTGCAATGCTATACCGAAGCATCCGGTAAATATGTATGGATTGTAGGCGATGACGACATGGTCGTACCTGGTGCAATTGGAAGGATATTGTCGTACCTGGCCTCGGATAACTTTGATCTAGTTTATTTGAATTCTATCTTCCTCAATGGCGAGTTTCCGGCAATTGCAGCATCAACAAGGATCTCCGAACCTGTCGTTTACACGGATCCCGTCGCTTTCGCACGAAGGATCCACGTTTTTTTTACATTCATCAGTGGGAACATTATCAATAAAGACAATATAGAGAGGGTGAACCACAAGGCGTTTTCGGAACTTCTTGATACAAATCTCATTCAGTTGAGCTGGACGTATACGGCTCTGCAGCGTCATAGGAAGAGCCTTTTCTTTGAAGATCAATTGGTGATCGCCACCGGTGGAAACACAGGGGGATACGGTCTATTCAATGTTTTCGGCGAACGTCTGAACAGAATTACTCAGGAGTGGCTCGAAGATCCTGAGTTAAGAAACGTAATACTAAATGGCACAGTACGCTTCTTCTTCCCTTCCTTCCTAATCGAGGCTAAGAAAGCAGCACTTGGAACGTTCGTGACTGAAGATCCAGACAGAACTCTTAGGCCTTACTTCGGGAAAAACTTTCGTTACTGGATCTTCGTTTACCCACTTACAGTCCTACCGCTTTATCTCGGTCACCTATGGTTAATGGGTCTGCGCGTCTTCAATAAACTTGATTTGGTTCTAAATAAAATATCCCTGTCCTCTCTCTTCCGGGTTCGTGGATATAGAAGTTCAGCAACGCCCCCCTCCCGCATACAAACGCGCTAAGATCTACATCTCAGAGAGAACTCAGAGAGATTTAGTGGAAGCCCGGCCGCGCGTGCCACTCGCCGGTATACCGGATTGCGTCATGCAAGCATGTCTCTTGTCGAAGGTTCAGTTCATCTAGCGCCCGTTGTACCGATGGAACGTATTGGTGGATCTGCGTCCTAACATTCTGTCGACCGGAAATCTTGATTTCTGCGCTTGGCCTGATGACCAACCGGACTGCCTCAGCTAGTTCCGCGATACTCAACGCTTGACCCGAACCTACATTGTAGGGTCTCCCAGACTTGCCTGCGAAGAGAATCGTCCAAAGCCATATCGCGAGATCGGCGGCGTAAAGATACGATCGTTTAGAAGTACCGTCACTATTCACCACTATCGGTCTTCCGGTTATGGCATCGCGGATGAAATTGCCAATCGCAAAGTGCGCATCCAGAGGTAGATATGGACCAACAAAAGCGAAACATCGCGCAATTTTCACTTCGAATACATGCGAATAGAGAACACACATCAGCTCGGCAGTCCGCTTCCCTTCCGCGTACACTGACGTGAAATCAAGGCAATCGGGTGCCCCGGTGAATGTCTCTTCTATATGGGATATGTCCGGAGGCTGCGGACCGTACACCGCACCCGAACTGGTCAAAAGAAATTTCTGAGCACCACAGCTCTTAGCGAACGCCAATGTGCGGCTCGTTCCCTCAAGTATGGTAGACAGCATCTGGAGCGGCTCTTCGTTCGCTTGCTTTGCACTCGCCTCAGTAGCTGCATGCACGACGTAATCAAACGAGCCGGAAGGAAAGTCGAACGACCTAACATCGCCTTTTAGGAGTTCAAGATTCTGGTAGGAGCCTAAATGAGGACACCTACGAAGGAACGCTTCGGGGTTGCGCGTTAGAACAAGGACCTTCGCATTCAGACCAAACCTGCGATTAGACTCGAGAAAGCTCTCAACTAGCCAAGTGCCGAAGAAGCCTGTTCCACCAGTAAGAAAAAAACGACAGCCGCGAGCCTCTTCCCAAAGTTCTTGAGTCTTTTTGCAAATATGATCTAGATCTTGATAAGGCAGCGCCGGCATTTGGTTCTTCAGCTTATCGCACTATTGGTTGGCAACTGCGCCGCTAGCCTGCTCCGAAACCTTTTTGGCCGTTCTATCCACTGCTAGCCCACGGTTGTAAATGAGTTTCTTCAGTGATGGGTTGTAAGCATAGGGACTGTCCACTTCGTCAATGAGAATAGGTCCATCCTGAGGAATTGCCTTCAACAAGACTTCTCCGCGCATCAATTCGCGGCAAGAGATCTGTCCGCGTTGCAGCGGAATGGCGAGGTACACATCTTCATCCGTGAGCACATGTCCTTCCGGAAGGTCGCGCACCGCGTAAACGCCTCTAACTAACGCATCCAGGTACTCAATCTCTTTTCGCGGCGGATTCCGCTTCTGAGTTCCCGGGGCACCACACATCTCCTTCGCTTTTAAGAACGCCTTAAACCATTGATCGATCTGCTCGGGAACTGAACAGTAGGGCGATACGGGAATTCCATCGTCATCAATATCGATGTGGCGCTCGAATGTTCGAGCACCTTTCGCATACGCGATCAGCATCGACGAACTCCAGTCTCCGTATTCGTGCGTTGAGAACCCGATTGTGTGATCCGGATACCGGTTCCTCAGAAAATCGATCTGGTTCATCTCCAGTTCGGAATCTTCGGATGGGTAAATCGACACACAGTGATTGATCGCTAACGGTAAGTTACGATTTCCAAAGAAAGTTACGAGGTCATCGAGATCCTTGAGGGACGAACCGCCCGTCGAAACGATGCAGGGGCGGCGGGTCTTCGCGATTTTCTCGATCAGAACCCAATCATTCAGATCAGAGCTGGCGATTTTGATAATCTGGATTCCGAGCTCAACGCAGAGGTCCACAGATTTTTCGTCGAAAGGGGTCGCCATTGTGATGCAACCTGATTCCCGAATTGTCTTTGTCAAAGTAGCTAGGTCTTCATTGGACATTCGGGTATCGAGCGTCTTCTTAATGTAACGAATGTCAGTGCGGTCGCGGTAGTCGCGGTGGATGAAGCGATCCACATCTCGTAATTGCAGCTTGATAGCTGCACGCATGTTGTTGAAGCGTACGATCTTGGAGAACTCGGAAATAATTCGAAGGCCGCGGTCAAGTTTTCCCCAGTGGTTATTAGCCATCTCAAGTACAAAAAGGTCTTCGAATATGTCTCTAGAAATCATCGGGCATTCCTCACATCGATATTGAAAGCAACTTACAAAAGCTGTCTATCTGCGACACACATTCCAGGTTTAGTTCCTCAGGTAAGTCGCCATATCCGTACGTCACAAAGCAAAACGAAATCCCCGTCGCCAGTGCAGCCTGATAATCCTCTCTACTGTCTCCTATCACCAGCGCCGAATCTTTGTCGACCTCAAAGTTCCGAAGTAAATCGCTAAGCATGGCGCCTTTGTTTTCGAAGTGCGGAACCCGTGAGTCTCTGCTCAGAATCGCTTCGAAACAAGAGCTGATATCGAGTTCTCTCAGTATTGCACTCGTAACGTGAGCAGGTTTGTTCGTAAAAACAAACAAACGATTGCCCTGATTTTTCAACTCCCTCAGCGTCGGTTCTACACCCGGATAGAGGTTCGAACCCTTCCAACCCTCAGCATCATAGTATTTTCGGAACTGGGCTTCTACCCTATCAAGTTCTGGCTCTGGTTCATTCTGAATTATTCTCCGCAAGACCTGCCTGATGGGCGGACCAATGAGGTGGCCTATTCCGCCCTCGAAAGTCCTGTCTGTCGCCAGCAATGCGGCCCTGACAGAAGACTCAATACCGGGGAGTGAATCTACCAACGTACCGTCGAGATCGAAAAAGTAGCAGCGGTCGGGTTGCTCATCGAACTTCATATCACCGCTAACTCCAATCCCGTGCTCATGTTCGACCCAACTGTTCTGGTGACAAACGGATATAGGTCCTATATCCAAAGTCAATACCGTGTCTGGTTGCTACTGAGGAAATACGCCGCAATCCACATTGATACATTGCCCTGTGATCGCCGACGCCTGGGGCGATGCGAGGAAGACACAGAACTGCGCAACTTCTTCCGCTGTGGGCAACCGGCCAAGCGCCGAATTCATTTTCGCAAAAGATTCGAGAAAATCGCTTACCGATCTTCCATATGCCGGCGAAAATTCTTTCGACAACGCAGTGATTAAGCCATCTGTAGTCACCAGCACGGGACAGACCGCATTTACTCGTATATCTCGTGGCCCTAGTTCCTTCGCGAGCGCCTGAGTGATGCCATTGACTCCAAACTTTGCTGCACAGTAAACCGAATTGTTCGCACTACCCCTCTTCGCCGCCATGCTTGAGACATTGATGATGACGCCACCGCGATCCATGGCTGCCGCTGCCGCCTGGCAGCCAAACAAAACACTCTTCAGATTCACATCAACCATCTCCTGCCAAAACGTTTCTTCGATGGCTGCCAAAGGTCGCCATCCAGAGACTCCCGCGTTGTTCACGAAAACGTCGAGTCTCCCCGTCCATGCAACTGCAACAGCGACCAGATCCCGCAATGCCACCGCACTAGTTACGTCCACTGATTGAAATCGAGCTCGTTCTCCAAGACTCAGTGCCAATCCGTTGTCCCGACGCGCCCCGATCACGACGTTGTCACCGCCCAAATGAAAGGCTTTGACAATTGCCGCGCCAATCCCAGCAGTGCCTCCTGTAACGATTACTGTGCGAGGCTCTGTCGTCATATCGTTACCGCCGTAAATCCACCATCGACAGGGATTTCCGCACCGGTCACGAAGCTGGCTGCATCCGAACTCAGCCACAAAACAGCGCCGGTCAACTCCATTGGTTCACCAAATCTGCGCATCGGAGTATGACCGAGGATCGATTCCACACGCTCTTTGGTCAGGAATTTTTCCTTCATCATTTGGCTTGGGAAGAACCCTGGCCGCAGGGCATTCACGCGAACGCCCGAGGTCGCCCACTCCCGGGCCAGATTCTGGGAGAGGTTCTTTACCCCAGCTTTCGCTACGGAATATGCAAACGCCTTCGAAAGTGGTGGCCCCGACGAAGCTGAAGAAATATTGATGATGCTGCCCTTATGTTGTTTCACCATGTACGCACCGAAGACTTGGCAGCCAAGCATCGTGCCGGTCAGTTGCACCCGCAGTATTTGGTCCCACTCTTCTACCGAAATGTCAAAGAAAGGAGTAGGTGCGTTTGCTCCGGCGCCATTAACCAGAATTTCCACGCCTTGCAACTCTGATACGACATCATCAAGTGCACTCTTCCATGCCTCTTTGCTAGTAACGTCGATCTGCACAGCAATCGCATGGCCGCCAGCCGCCACAATTTCATTACGAACCTTTTCGGCCGCTTCCTTCGAGTAATCGAGCACAGCAACATGCACGCCAGCGAGCCCGAACTTCCGCGCCATCTCACCAACGAGCAGGCCACCTGCACCTGTCAATGCAGCTCGCTTGCCCTTCAGGGAAAAAAAGTCCTCTAGAAATCCCATGTCACCATATTGGACGCGAGTTCGTCTCTATCCAAGAAAGGATACATATCCTCAAATGCGGCAGTCGCCATAGACCCATCTGCGAGCACACGCGAAGTTAATCTCGGCTCGACACCTTGCGTCGGGTCGAGAATGGCCTCAATCAGTCCCGGGCCTGGCTTTGCCAAGAAATCTCTCAGCGTCTCAGCACAATCCTTGTTGTCAATCCGGATCGCTGGGATTCCATAGGCCTCTGCCACCTTAACGACATCGGGGAATGAGACTCCACTGTTCGGCCCCTCCCCGACGAGGTTTCCGCCGAAGAAGTTATTCTGGGTCGTGCGAATAGATAGATATCCGCCGTTGTTAAGCACGATTACTTTCACCGGCAATTTCCGGTGAACGATTGTCTGCAGCTCCTGAATGTTCATCTGCAAACTTCCGTCGCCCGCAATGCATATCACGCGATGGCCATTCTGAATGCGAGCAGTTGCAACCGCCGCTCCAATGGCAGCGGGAAGGTCATACCCCATCGAGGCCGAACCTGCATTCGTGAATAGGCGCTGGTTCTCTTTCACCCGCGCTGCTTGGAACGGCACTACGCTCGCCATACCGTCCGCGCAGGCTATCACATCACCCTCTTGCAACACGTCGAATAGTATCTCTGTAAAGTGGTACGGATTCAGCATCTCCGTACTGCGCTGATGCGGCTGTACGACTGGATATTTCTTTACCCGGTCTTGGCACCAAGCAATCCACTCCGAACGTCTCTCCACAGGATGGACGCTCAACTCGAGATTCATTGCTTCCAGAAAGACTCTGGCGTCTTGTACTATCGCCATTTGCGGTTTAAGCGTTGGCTTCTCCATCTCCGCGGGGTCTACATCTACTTGGATCTTGAACGCTCTAGCCGCGAATGAGTTCCAGTTGTAACTCGTCTGTCGTATCGGCAATCGACTGCCAATCACTAAAAGCAAATCGGCATTTTGCGTCACAATATTTCCTGGCCGATCACCCACTACAGCTGGCCTTCCAGCATGCAGAGGATGCCCAGTTGGAAGCAAATCTACCGCTGTCCATGCAGTAGTTACCGGAATCCCCAGCCGTTCGATTACTTCCCGAAAAACCTTTTCCGCACCCGCTGTCCGCACGCCACTACCCACCATTAGCACGGGCCGCTTCGCTACGGCAATCTTGTCAAGTACCTCTTTCACCTGCTCGGGGGCGTTGGCAACACTGAACGGCATAGGATCTTCGCATGGATCGTAGTGTTTCAGGGTGTGAGGATCAATCTGAGAAGACTGCACATCAACAGGAATATCAATCCACACTGGCCCAGGTCTTCCTGTTTGCGCGAGGTGCCATGCCTTTTCCAAGTGGTAAGCCACCATCTCCGGCTCGCTAAGGAGAACCTGGTATTTCGTAATCACCTTCACCATCTTCACGATGTCCACTTCTTGGTCGCCCAGTTGTCGAATTCGATTCATCCCATATATGGACATGCAGGTTTCGCGTTTCACCTGCCCAGAAAGGATCAACATCGGAATCGAATCGGTCCAAGCTCCAAAGACCCCGTTCAAGGCGTTGATGCTACCCGGCCCAGTCGTCACATTCACGACGCCCGGCCCGCTCGTCAGACGCGCGTAGGCTTCAGCGGCCATGCTCGCCGCTTGCTCGTGGTGCACGCACACATAACGAATCCGTGGTTCGCGCCCAATTGAATCGTTAAGGTGCATCGCGCCGCCACCAGTCACCAGAAAGATGTCGCGAACACCCCAATCGGCAATCCTTGTTATCACGTAATCGGAAAGTTTCATTGTCATATGGTTGAAACTCCCGACAGACGCGACTGCTTGCCTTTTGCCTCTTCAGCGACATCGAAAATCACGCGAACAATATGATCCAGCATCGCCTCAGTGAGACCCGGATATACTCCGATCCAAAACACGTTGTTCATTACAAAGTCAGTGTTTGTCAGCGGACCGATTGTGCGGCACTGAATGTTGCTGTATGCGGGCTGCCTAATGAGATTTCCCGCGAATAACAACCGTGTCCCGATCTTTTGCGCTTCAAGTTCCCTGGTCAGTTCATCTCGAGTGAAAGCAGAATTTTCACGTACCGCGATCGGGAAGCCGAACCAACTTGGGTCAGAGTTCGGTGTCGCTTCGGGAAGAATGAGAACATCCGATAATGTTTCAAGTTTCTTTCGAAGGTAGCGGAAGTTCTTTCGGCGCGCCTCTACAAATTCGGGCAGTTTTTTGATCTGCGAAGCGCCGAGGGCTGCCTGCATGTCGGTTGGCTTTAGATTGTAGCCAATATGAGAGTACGTGTACTTATGGTCGTAGCCACACGGAAGCTGGCCTAGTTGCCAACTAAACCGCTTGCCACAGGTGTTATCTTTGCCTGGATCGCACCAGCAATCACGTCCCCAGTCTCGAAACGAGTCCACCAACGTCTGAAGCAGTGGTGAGTTAGTCAACACCGCGCCACCTTCGCCCATGGTGATGTGGTGCGCTGGGTAAAAGCTGACCGTTGCCAGATCACCGAAAGTTCCTACATGCTGTCCTTTGTAGAGTGTTCCCAAAGCATCGCAACAATCCTCAATGAGCCACAGTTGATGACGCTTCGCAAACTCAACGACAACGTCCAAATCGAAGCTATTTCCTAAGGTGTGGGCGACAATAATTGCCCGGGTACGATCGCTCCTTGCTAAGTCCAACTGCAGTACGTCTATCTGATAGGTAGGGACAGTAACATCAAGAAAGACTGGTACAAGGCCGTTTTGAATTATGGGATTTACGGTAGTGGGAAATCCAGCGGCGACGGTTATAACTTCATCTCCTGGATGAAGTCGACGTTCCCCGAGCTTCGGCGACGTGAGACAAGATATTGCCAAGAGGTTTGCGGATGAACCAGAATTCACCAGCGAAACCGACCTCACTCCGACAAATCGGGCAAGTTGGCGCTCGAATTCCTTTGCGAATCGGCCTGTGGTAAACCAGCAGTCAAGCGCTGAATCCACCACAGCTTGCAGATCATCTGGCGTTATCACCTTCCCGGATACCGGAACAGCAGAAACGCCGGGAAGGAAGTCCTTCGAAGGAAAAGCTTCCTCAAAGTACTGAGCGGCAAGATCCAGAAGTTCCCGACGAAGCCGCTCGGCTCTCTCACTCATTCGAAATCGTCCTTGTCATGTCCATTTACTAGTCCTGAGTCATCGAGAAGATAAGGACGAAATATCCGGCCCATTTCTCTGATAAGCTTGACACATTGTTCGGAGCTTTTAACTGCATCATCTTACAAAACTTCGCACGATGAGGTAGTACAAAAGTTTGCTTCTAAGTATAAAGTCCGATGCCTTAAGAGCATTAGGGCCTTTGATAATTGGGCACTGAATCGCATGAAGACTGTCATCTTAGCTGGTGGGCTTGGGACCAGACTAACCGAAGAAACTTCTCTCAGACCTAAACCAATGGTAGAGATCGGCGGCAAGCCAATCCTTTGGCATATCCTGAAGATCTACTCTGGATACGGAATCAATGACTTCATTGTTTGCCTCGGCTACAAGGGTTACATAATTAAAGAATTCTTTGCCAATTACTTCCTACATACGTCTGATGCGACATTCCATATGGCAGAAAACCGCATTGAGGTTCATGGCAATAACACTGAGCCGTGGCATGTGACCCTAGTTGATACTGGCGATGATACGGGTACCGGAGGTCGAATCAAGGCAATCGAGAAATACCTCTCGGATTCAGAGACATTCTGTCTGACCTATGGAGACGGAGTCGCCGATATCGACATCTCTGAGTCGATCAATTTCCATCGCTCGCATGGTTGCCTCGCGACCGTGACTGCGGTGCAGCCAAAAGCGAGATTTGGTCGTTTGGAACTTGACGGGACACAAGTAAAGTCCTTCAACGAAAAGCCTCTAGGTGATGGTGGTTGGATAAATGGGGGCTTCTTTGTTCTCTCGAAGCGCGTTTTGTCATATGTGGATGGGCCCGCGACGATGTGGGAACAAGAACCGGTCGAGCGTCTTGCTCGAGAAGGGCAGTTGCAGTCATATCTGCACCGTGGGTTTTGGCAACCTATGGACACTTTGCGTGATAAGCAGCATTTGGAAGAACTTTGGAAGTCTGGAAGGGCGCCTTGGAAAACTTGGTAGCACCATCAGTTTGGAGAGGACGCAAGGTCTTCCTGACTGGGCACACCGGCTTCAAGGGAGGATGGTTAGCGCTTTGGCTTCGACAACTTGGAGCATTTGTTCGCGGCTATTCTCTAGATCCGCCAACCACTCCGAACCTGTTTAGCGAACTTCGCCTGGCGGAGCTCGTGGAAGATATCCGGGGAGATGTCGCGGACGGTCCGAAGCTCGCGCATACTCTCAAAGAGTTTTCCCCCGAGCTTGTCTTCCACTTGGCCGCGCAGCCCCTCGTTCGGCGCTCATATCAAGATCCTGTGGGAACATACATTACTAATGTTGTGGGAACTGCTCATTTGTTTGAGGCAATTCGGGTTACTTCATCGGTGAAGGCTGTTGTTGTAATCACTACTGATAAGTGTTACGAAAACCGGGAATGGGTTTGGGGCTACAGAGAACAGGATCCACTAGGAGGGTACGACCCTTATAGCAGCAGCAAAGCATGCGCCGAGATCCTTACCGCTTCCTATCGACGATCTTTCTTCTCTTCTGATAACGGTGACGGTCGCGCGGTCGCGATAGCTACCGCGCGAGCTGGTAACGTAGTCGGCGGGGGAGATTGGTCTGACGATCGCTTAATTCCAGACTTAATTCGAGGTTTTCTGGAAAGTAAGCCAGTTCGTATCCGAAACCCCGGGGCAATCCGTCCCTGGCAACACGTTCTCGATCCCCTAGCCGGCTACTTGGCTTTGGGGCAACGACTTCTCAAAAATGAGCCGATGTATGCTAGCGCCTGGAATTTCGGACCGTCTGACGAGGAAACTTGGACCGTAGGTCAAGTCGCGAGTGTCATGGCAGCCAAGTGGGGCGGTGGCGCCAGTTGGGAAACTGATGGACTGCCTTCGCCACATGAAGCTACCTATCTCAAACTCGACGCAAGCAGAGCGCGTGCAGAGCTGGGCTGGGCACCTAAATTGAAATTAGAAAACACTCTGAACTGGGTCGTCGAATGGTTTCGGGCGTGGCAGAACAATTGCAATATGCGGGAATTCACATCTCGTCAGATCAGCTCCTACGAGAAGCTGTTGACCGATACGGTGCTCTCCTAACGAAAGCAGAATGTCAGATTTGGCAGCCGGAAACAACCTGACTCATCGGGCGGCCGGAGGCTCCCTGCTCTGGAAAATCAAACACCTTCTAGGCGTGGATCGTGCTATTGCTTTTACGGTGCTCGCCAGAGCGTGGTCGATGTCGGCGGGAGTTGTTACTCTGCTACTGATCGCGCGCTTTGTTTCTCCCACCGAGCAGGGCTACTACTACACGTTCCTAAGCCTTGTTGCTCTGCAGATATTCTTTGAGCTTGGCTTCTGTCTTGTCATCCTCCAGATGGCAAGCCACGAACGAGCGAAACTGGCCATAACCGAAACAGGAGATGTACAGGGAGACGCGGTAGCGCACGCGCGACTCGCTTCCGTTTTCCAAACGGCGGTGCGGTGGTATTCCGTTGTTTCCTTGATAATGGCATGCTGTCTGATTCCCGCAGGGTTTCGATTCTTTGTCACGAGCCAGCATCACTCGCAAGTTGTCTCTGGGTGGCGTATCCCCTGGTGCGTGTTGGTGATCGCTGCTTCGTTGAACTTGATGGTCGATCCAATCTTTTCGTTTTTGGAGGGATGCGGATTAGTGACCCAAGTGGCCCGAATGCGCCTTGGTCAGGGAATCTTGGGCACAACACTAGCGTGGTGCGCGATTCTGTGCCACCACCCACTGTTTGGTCCACCCGGCACCTTGTGCGGTATGGTGATCTGGGGTTCGATGTGGCTTTTCCGGCGGCGCAAGCTCTTACTGCACCTCGCACGCTTTGACCCTGGTGTGAACACCGTGAGTTGGCGATACGAGATTTGGCCATTCCAATGGCGAATCGCCATCAGCTGGCTTGGAGGATACTTCATCTTCCAGATTCTTAATCCAGTGCTTTTTATGTTTCAGGGTCCAATCGTCGCAGGCAAAATGGGCATGTCGCTGGCCGTCTCGAATGCGTTGGGCACAGTCGCTTTGGCCTGGATGAACACGAAGGCATCGCCGTTCGGAACCTTGATAGCACAACGCAGGTTCGACGAATTAGATCGGATTTTCTTCCGTACAATGAAGCAGTCTGTGGCCTTACTGGTAGTTGCGTGCGGCGCTGTTTTTGGAGGCTTCCTCGCGTGCACGTATCTCTGGCCAAGGCTTGCGAGCCGCGTTCTCCCTCCCTGGGCTTTGGCACTCCTACTGATTAGTGCGGTAATGAATCACATTGGCTTTTGCGAGGCGGTCTACTTAAGAGCGCACAAGGCTGAGCCTTTCTTGATTTCAGGCCTTATTCTCTCGTTGATGATGGGAACCGGAACATATTTGTTGGCGAAATACAGCAGCGTAAATGCCGTCGCAGTCTGGTATTTCGTAACGCTTGGAATCCTCAGCCCATTCGTTGCGACGATGATTTTCCAGCGGAAACGGAAACTGTGGCATAGAGGAGTCGCTCCTATTATTCCCCAGATTGAACTACCTCAGTAATTGACTTTGGGCTTCGAATCCTTCGGACTTGCTTCGGAGCTAGGCGACTTGAACAATCCGTGAGGTAATATCGGGGGCGTTGAACCAGACGCATAACATAGTATCTTCGATGTGAAAGACTTCCCAGCTTTGCGAAAGCTCTTCCAGGTAATTCGTCAGATCGCTGTATTCCGGATTCCTGTAGTCGTGCCACAGAATACAGGATGGACGGTCAACTCGAACCAACTGGAAGGCGTTCTCGGTATCCGATTTGACTGTGGCCAAGTCGTGCCCGCCATCTACAAAGACCAGATCCACAGAGTGTTTCCAAGGTGAGAAATCGAACTTTGTCGAATCCCCTGTCAGTCTCGTGATCTTCTGGGAGACCGGCGTGTCTTGAAAATCGAGTTCCTTTTGACAAGCTAAGTGCTTCGTCGTCAATTCGGCATCGGCAGGGTGCTGATCAGCTAAAGCGGCATGATCCTCATCCATATCTAGGGTGAGGATCTTAGCATTGTCTCCAATATTCAGGGCAAGATTCAGTGTGGTTGTACCCAGGAACGTTCCAATCTCGAAGATTTGCTGCGCTCCGACAACCCGAGCTGCGGCAACTGCGATAAATGTTTCCAGCAAGGAAAGTCCACCAATGCCCCGCCGTTTCGGAATCGGCAGAGTGACCATTCGGTCGCTGAAGCAAGAGCCAATTAGCGTAAAGAGTTTGTAGGGACGTACATGGTGAAGCATAAGGAGCATAATACATCAGAGGACCTGGAACGAATGACTCGGTTTCAAAGCAGCCGATTCTAGTGCTCATCAGTTTCAGGGAGTCGACTAGACCTTCCTTCCGAGGCCTCTGATAATGGTGTGCTTAGTCCAACCGAGATCAACCTCTTGCGCCTGTACGTCCATTATCTTCAATCCAGCGGCACGAAACAGTTCCGTAACTGATCTCACAGTGTATAGATTAATGTGCTCATGAATGGCAAGAGGACCGTTCACACGTCCCTCGACAAGCCGGGCTATTCTCGCCTCTTCCAAGTCCTGAGGCACTTCAATATACAGATACCCATGGGTACTGATGGTCGGCAGCAATTTTCTAACAGTTGTGAGCGGGTTTGGAACGTGCTCTAAAACATGCGCCAGTTGCACGTATGAATAGCTCTTCAGCTCGTTTTCCATCCCAATCCGAGTAATACCTTCGAGAGGACGTGTGTCGGAGATTTCGTAAACGAATTTCTTGGCTGCAATCCTGGGGAGGAATCTTCCATCAGCCCCCCCGTAATCCAGCATTGAGAAGTCGTCCCCAACTTCGATTCTATCCTTTAGCCAGGCACCTAGCGTCGAAACCCGTGTCTCCGTTTCCTGAGAACTCCTGCCTACATCCTCTGAGATTGCCATATATTCTGGTTCAAACTCTGTTCTCTCCGCATTGTAGGTATCCGAACGGTAGTCAGTGTATAGGCGAGCCAGAGCATCTTCCGCAAAAGGCTCTTTGGTCTGAATGAAATGACAGTCATGGCACGCCTGCAACTCGGTGAATGCTGAGGTTCTGTATATCTTCTTGAAAATCGTGTGGGGAAACAAACGGCTGTTTCTAATCAGTTTCTTGATTGGGTTCCCCGCCGAGTCTGGGCCTAATCGCAAGTTGAATACTCTCTTTAAGAAGAATGGCGCGATCTGGCCCATGAATCCAAGGTCGCGTAAGTGCGTTGATTCGCAATTTCTGCAGGCATTCATAGTTGCTTTGTACCGGTACCAAAACGGGAATGATGTGTTAGCGTAATTTTACATGGTCGGTGTCATCACTCAAAAGCCACTGCCTTTCGCCTTTTTGTTAGGAGCCGTTAGTTCGAGAAAACCCAGGACGAACGGACTGTTCGTCTGAGATGGCAGTATTGAGATATTGATTTACAAACTGTATTGGAAACCAGGCAGAGATTTTCGCGCAGGGATATGGCCGCGAAGACCGCCGGTTTTGGATCTCGTCATGAGACCGAACATCTTTCGACCCATTCGAGGCGTTCAAGTCGCTTCACACGCCCAACCGACTCCATCGCCTTCCGAGGTTTGGATCAGCGCACTCAACGCCATATGCATGCTTCATCCGCAACTTCTGGAAGCCTTTGCTGATCTGCAGTTTAGGCGGTGTAGATCACAGATGGGGGATTACCAAGGAGGATACTTGTCGTATTCCTCCGTGGTTTCGATTCACAGGCGAGGAGTAGCGTTACTGTTTCCGGAAAGCGGAATTCCGCAAAACTAACCGATCTCCAGATCTCTTCGACCAAGCCCAACTTTTGTGCTTAAATCAGCTCTGTATGGGTGTGCGGAGGCGGTAATATGTCTGTTTACGACAAGAAGCTTCCCTGTTTTTTGACTGCCGTTCTCGTTTGCTTGATTGCTGTCGCGTGCGGTGGAAGTAGTTCGCCCGCATCACGATCCGCTTCAACGAACCCACCGGCCGGCACATCTATTGCAACACCAGGAACAAGTAATGGCCTATTGTTAATGCTTCCTGGAGACTCCACCCCCGGTAATCCGATCATCACAGACACGCACACGATCGCTGTCTACGCCGGTACTCCGGTAAGTGTGCAGGTTTCCTTGGATGGGTCGTTGATGGGTACTTTGACAGCGCCGAATCGATACGGTGCCTACAACGAACCGCTCTTCATTTTCACCGAAAACTTCGCACCCGGCACACACTCCGTCAAGGCAGTAGCGACCTACAGTGATGGAACCGCCGCACAGGGTACGGGGACATTTGTAGCAGGCCCGCTCCTCACGATAAATTCGCCCGCGAATGATGCTATCGTCTCCGGCACTCTCGCCCTGCAAGGCACATTCTCGCCTGCGGCAACTACCACAGTCACTGCAACTCTGGGGAATCTCTCGATTCTCAACACTCAAACTAGCCCATTTTCTACGACATTCGATCTTTCCGCGCTTGCCGCTGGAACCTACACATTGACCGTAACGGCTACCTCTTCAAATCCCACGGCAACGACAGTAATCCAGCGTACTGTAATGGTTTTAGTGAATCCCGCCTTCACGTATGCACCTGTTGTCACACTCGGGAGCCCGACGAACCTTTTGGCCGCGGAAAACAACCTGGTACTGTACCGGTCCGCCGATGACGCCTCTGTTCGCCTTCGCGATACGAATACCGCCACCGAAGTTCTTCTCGCTGGGGCAGGCTCTCTTCAGTATGCTTCTAACTGGAGTGTAAATAATGGTCACGTTTTCGCGAACGGCGTCGGTCCGGACTCGCCGATCGGATCCACCAATGCACTGCAGTTTCAAATCTACGAGTGGGACCCTGACGGAACACGACATAATCTCTCGCAAATCACTGGCACTCAGTTCGATCTCCAAAATGACCCGGTAGCCCACTGGCCCTGGGTGATTTGGTCGAATGCCAATGCGGTTGCAAACAGCCCGACCTCATATACTCTCCTGAACTTGGAGACTGCTATCTTTCAGTCCATTGCCCCGCCCGCCGGAAGTAACTCTGTCGACAACAACGGCTACGATTTCATCGTGACTGGAAACACAATCGACTTTTATTTTGACGCCGATACTACCCCCGCCGGAGCCTCAAGCCATGTTTCGGATATCTTTCATTGGAATTCCGCCAGCCAGCAATTCGTCAAGATAACCACTGGAGCAGCGCTAGATTACAACCCGCAAACGGATGGCACACTCCTCGCCTGGAAATCCGGTACACCTCCTGGAAGCTACGGACTTGTAATGACCTCCATCGCGGCACCGAATGTGCAGACACTCCTCTCGCCCAATGCTTATGGCGGTTTCCAACTCAGAGATGGGTTGCTTGCGTGGGCAGAAGGGAACGTCCTCGTTCAGCCTCCCCAAATTCCAGGGCCGGGCACAATCAAGGCTTACGATGGGCAGACGGTGAGTACGTTGGGAACCGCTGCGTACGCCTATGTCGTCGCGACTGGAGGTGGCGCGGTAGTCTATACGACCGGGGCAACGCAGGATCAGAGCACAACGTTCCTTTGGACTCCTACACAGCCATCCAGGATCGTGATAGCCGGAGACGTACTGAGTTGCATACTATCCGGTCAGTTCCTGTACTTTACGAGTGGGCAAAACCAGGTCTTGTATCGCGTGCTTTGGCGATGAGAACACCCCGAAGAAACAAGGCACTCGGACGCCCAGTCGAGTTCTGATTTGAGCTGCTTCACAATTAGAGCGTGCCAAGTTCTCAACGAGTTCAGATAGACCCATCAGCACTGATTCTGATGCTGACACGTGGTTTGTAATCGCCTGGCCACGGCTTTCGATTCAAATGTGTCTTCTCGACTTCACATCGGAACACGATTGTGTCAACACGCAAGGGGAGTAGCTGTATAATCCACCTTCCATTGTGCAAACATCCACTCTATTGAAGACGAGCCAAGTCACGTGACGGAAGAGTATGATGGTTTTCTGCATCCGATCGACCGACGTTCTTTCCTTAAAAAGGCAGGCGTATTCGCAGCTGGCTGTATTTTCTGCGGCACGATGACGAGCTGTGCTGACGAAGGGATAGACATCCCTTGTCTTGGACCGGCTGCCCCGCCAACACCGGTTCCGGGCATGACCTACATACGGGCATCGGAAATTGGCTGTGCGCTGGATTGCAATCTGAAAACGGGGTGGAACAAGTACACAGGCGGAAGTGCAACTGACGACGGCCCGAAAATCAATGCGGCGATGGCCGGAGCAAGCGCGACGAATCCGATCACGCTAATCATCGACGGAAGCGCACTCATCTCCGGCTTGTTCCCCCCCGCGGGCGGACATTGGGCGATTGCAGGATTGGGGTGCGGCACCGGCTTCTTCCTCAAAGACGGCGCCAACAATGATGCAATCCACAACGGTCCTCCCAATGCCTCCATACCATTCGATCCGGGGCCACCAGCGCCAACACGAGGGATGAATGTGTCCCTGAGCAACTTTACAATCAACGGCAATCAAAAAAGGGCTTCGACGACAGGGATGCGCCAAGGAACCAAAGTTGCCTGGTACTGCGGCATCAACTTGATGAATATAGACAATATCACCATGGAAAATGTGGTTGTAGTGAATACCCCCGCCTACCATGTACGATTGTCCAACGTCGGGGATGTGTCAATATCTGGATGCGTGCTACAGAGCAAGGGGCCGAGTACCGATGGGCTCCATTTCAACGGGCCGGCCAATGATATAGCGATCGCAAACTGCAGTTTTAAAACCGATGACGATTCCATCGCGCTGAACTGTCCGGAAGGCTACTCGGGAAACATCTCGCGAGTTACGGTTACAGGGTGCACCTTCAATAGCTGGTCGCTAATGCGGATGTATACAACAAATGGAGGTCCGGCAACGTTCCGGATCGATTCGGTAAGTGTAGACAGCTGCACAGGTACGCTGGCGGAGGCCGCGTTCCTTATTGGTGCTGGTGTGGCTCCCGCGAGTCTTCCGAACTCTGTTGCTTCGTTAACCGTCTCGAATTGCAATGTGAGCGCTCCCACTGTCCTCGGGATTGCGGAAAACTTCGGGGCAATCGTGCTCCAGAACGTTGTCTTCGTTCCTTCACAGTCGAACGTCGTCTGGAATCCTCCACAAGCGGACAAAACCAGCGCTTTTGTGCGGCCTTCTCCACTCTACGGTAGCGTATCCTTCAGAGGATCGAGTCTCTCTTTCCAAAATTGCAGAATCTATCGGTCTCGCAATTTGAATGTTGCGGCCGCGATCCTCGAGAACCAATCTTCAATTGACAACATCGAATTCGACAGATTCGCATTGCAGGACGCGGGATCATACTCTCCAATACCTTTACTTTTGAATCTCGAAGGCGGCTCCGTCGGGGAATTGATTTTCAATTCAGTCGACAGCACCAACATTGAGGCACCAGTGGAAGCAGGTGGATTTTCCATGGTCGGGAGCGTTTCCGGCACAGGCGTACTAGGGACGCGTTGGGAGTTTCCCGATGCAGTGATGGCGAACGGAGTGCCTTACATTTCGGCGAGCACAGGACAAGCCTCAATCAAGTTTGGCGGGACTGTTGAAATTTCTGGTCTCCCGTGATCTGTACCTTTGAATATTCCACCTCAAAGTGCAGAACAGAGACAACAACATTCAAGCCCGATCATGAAAACCTCTATGACACGCGTCGCACGCGGTAATTAGATTGCTTTCCGACTCATCTCCAGAATGAGAGCGAAATATCTGGTGGTGAACTTCCAGGTTAGTGCGGCATCCGCAGAATTGGCACCGCCATCCGTCTCGCTCCAGCACACGTAGTCGCACTTTCCTGTATTGATGTAATTCAGTTCGCAACCTCGTTGTTTGTTTCGGGCTCATGCAGAAATCAACTCCGCTGCCAGGCTCCGCTTGTCGTCCATAGAAAGAAACTTGCAAATTTGCCGTGCGGAGCACAACAGTTCATCTGCATCGGCGTTTTCCAGTTTTGCTCCCGCCAGGAAATCGGCACAGATCATTTCCAGACAGTACCCGTGAGATTTATCTGAACCGAGCATTCTCGCCGCAATCTCCAGTGCCTCCTCGATGACCGGCAGTTGACTCTTGTAGACCTTGAAATACAGCAGGTCGCTGGCTTCCGCGCTCCCGGTCAGGAACTTCTCTACTTCGTCCGTGAACTTCTCCTTGGGCATCGATTTTGCTTTGTGCACCCAGGGTGCACATTCAAAGTGCTCCGGATCGCGACGAATCACCTTCACCAGTTCCGCCGCTTTCTTCCAGCCAATTTCCTTCAGTTCGGTTTTTACCTGTTTCGGCAGGTGCTCGTGGATCGACATAAAGTAGTAAGCACGGCGACGCGAACCCGGGAAACGGTGTTCGAGAAAGTCATCGAACGAATTGAGCTTTTCCAGACGCCAGTACTGTCCAGCCCGCACTTCGCAAAGATAGCGACCCAGCTCCACGAATTTCGTGTCCCGCTCGTTGTCAGATTCGCGCTCCCAACCCAGAATTTCATCAATTCGGTCGAGGACAAACCGAGCACGCTTGGGATTCAGTTTCGGAGCCATAGGTAGCTCCCTAGGCAGCAAGCTCGTCAACCCAATCACAGTCAGCTCCTTGTCGACGCGCCAATCTGATCTCAACGAGCTTCTGGTTGCCGACGCATAGCCCAACGAAGGGGCAACTTATGCAGGCGTTCTGCGGAAAGCGGATACCGCTGTGCTGCAGAAAAGCATCGCCTTCGATCTTATCGATGGTGTCGCCCACAAGTTGGCCGAACTGCTTTCTCTGTTCGTCTGAAATGTGGGTACGGAAATACTGAATCTCTGGCATTCGTTTCCGGACAAATACCACGAAGGCAACGTTTGGCTCACCGGTGATCCATGAATAGCAGAGCAGCTGCGGATCCAGGTCCAGCAGTCCCCTCAGTTCATCCGAATAGCGAGCGGTCGTGGTCTTCCAGTCGATGATGCAC
>CAYNPS010000010.1:0-60883 GCA_964399125.1 uncultured Terriglobales bacterium | reverse complement strand
CGATCGCGCTGATCCTCGCGACCACCGGCATCTATGGTGTAGTGGCGTACCGCACAGCACTTCGCACGCACGAGATCGGTATCCGCGTCGCGCTCGGCGCCACACCCGGCGACGTTCTGAGGCTTGTGTTCTTGCAAGGGCTTTCGCTATCGGCGATCGGGCTAAGTTTAGGGTTGGCGCTCTCGTTGAGCCTCACGCACTTCCTTGCCGCGTTGCTCTACGGCGTGGGAGCCAACGATCCTCTGACGGTCATCGTGGTTGTGATATTGCTTGCGGCGATGTCGCTTCTCGCATGCTACTTTCCGGCGCGACGCGCGACGCGCGTCGATCCCGTTGCTGCAATACGCGCGTCGTAAACGAAACCGACTTCGCGCGGAGGTTGAGGAGTAATCATAGGGAGGCTCGAGCCCTCCAAGTAACTTCAGGTTTGCTCTTCATTCGGGAGCGAACGGCGATTCGGCTTCACTGACCGAATATTGTTGCTAAGCACGCCATTTGGAAAGTAACGCCCTCATCGGTCAGTGTCGCAGCGCCCGTACTGGATCGGTCCGTGTTGCGCGGAGAGCCGGAACGAAGCAGGCTGCCAGAGCGGCGAGGATCATGACTGCCAATGCCGATCCGAACGCGAAAGGGTCGCGTGGACCGACGTTGTAGAGCAGATAGCCGAGCAGCCGTGTCCCGAGTAACGCTATCGTCGCGCCGATGAAGACCCCCAGACCGGTGAGCCGCAGGCCTTGCGATACCACGATGCGCAGCAGATCTGCGCCGCGCGCGCCGAGCGCCATCCTCAACCCGAGCTCACGGGTACTTTGCGAGACTGCGTACGACAGCACCCCATAGAGTCCAATGGTCGCAAGCACCACGGCCAGGATGCCGAAGATGCTGAGCAGCATTACCGCTGCGTGCTGCGCTGAGGTCGAGCGCTCGACTTGTTCGCGCATGGTGATCACGGCGTAAGGCGCGAGGTCGGGATCGAGTGCGTGAACTTCGCGGGCCAGGGCTCTGGCGATCGCGTCGGCGGGTTGGTGCGTTCGCAGAACCAGGCCTGTTGTAGGCGCGAAGTTCTGGCGCAAGGGTACGTAGAAAAATGGCGTCGGCGCTTCCATGATGCTGCGATACTTCGAGTTTTTGGCTACGCCAACCACGTGCATCCATCGTCCGTTCACCTGGAAGTGTTTTCCGACCGGGTTCTCGCCGCGCCAGTACTGTCTGACCATCGCTTCATTCACGATGGCGACGGGAGGCGACGTTTCGTCGTCTGCGCGCGTGAATTCGCGGCCGGAGATGAGCGGAATTCCCATAGTGGCAAAGTACGATGGACCAACTTCGTTGTACGACAGCATGGGCTGCTCGTTCGGCGCAGGTTGATATCCTTCGACGGCGATTGCAGCCTCTGAGTAGTCGCGATACCCGAGGGGCGTGACGCGGCCGTAGGCAGCCGACTCAATTCCGGGAATCGTCTGCACACGGTCCATCAGCGCGTCCTGAAAGTTCCTGGCGCGCGGCGTGTCGTATCCGGCGGCCATCAGATTCACGGCGGTGCTGAGCACTCCGTCGGTCGAAAATCCGGGACTACCAGTGCGAATCTTCTCAAGGCTCAGGACGACCAGCCCGGCGCCCACAAGGAGCACAAAGCTGAGCGATACCTGGATTACGACCAGGCCTCCGCGCACGCGTGCTCTTCCCCGGGCTCCAACCACGCTTCCCGATTCGGACTTGAGTGCCGAAGCGAGATCGACCTTGCTGCTCTCCAGTACGGGAACTATTGCAAATAACACGGTGGAAATGAGACACACACCAACGCTCAGCACCAGCACTCGCCAGTCCATTTGGCCAGGCAGAAAGATTGGGCCGCTGCGCGGCGGGATCAGCACAACGAGCAGGTTGCGACACCAGTATGCGAGGAGAACGCCGCCGGCTGCGCCGATGATTGCGAGAGTCAAACCTTCCGTAAAAAGCTGCTGCAACACACGGCGGCGCGCGGCTCCAAGCGCGAGGCGGGCGGCAATTTCATGACGCCGCGCGAAAAATCTGACCAGCAGCAGATTGCTGACGTTCGCGCAGACAATCAGGAGCACAAATATCCCGATTCCGAACGCAATTTCCAAAGTGGGAAGCATGAAAGATGCGCCGTTGAAGGGAGCCTTCCATAAGGGCAGCACTTTGATGCCTAGTCCGCGGTTGGTCGCCGGATAGCTTGTTTCCAAGCGCTGGGCGAGGCCAGAGAGCTCGGCCTGAACCTGCTCGGAAGTGACGCCGGGCTTCATGCGCAGGAATCCCTCGATCCAGCGCTCACCGCGATTTTCCATTTTGTAGCCGCCGGGCTCGAACCTCTCCTGCATCGAAATCGGCACCCAGAGCTTCCAGGAATATCCGATGAAAGTCCCGTAGAACCCTTTCGGAGCAACGCCGACGATCGTGTGCGGCAGCCCGTTAAGCACCTGCGTCTTGCCCACGATGCTGGGATCGCCGTGGAAGCGGTTTTGCCACAACTGATAGCTGATTACGGCCACAGGATGAGCATTGCGTCCAAAATCTTCCTCGGGCCGGAAGCCGCGTCCCAGAATGGGACGAATACCCAGCGCGTCAAAATAGTTCGAAGAGACAAGGCTGCCTGCGCCGCTTTCGGCTCGATCACCGATACTGAGCGTAACCCCCACGATCTTTTCCGCGACTACGGCATCACAGAGCGTGCAACTCCTCTGAATGTCCTGGAGATCGGGCCAGGAGAGTCCGTTGTAGCCGGCCTCGCCGCGCCTGGTTGCCGCCAGCATGAGTAAGCGCTCTTGATGAGCGACGGCCGGATACGGATCGATCAGGATACCTTCGATCCAACTGAATACGGCCGCGTTGGAGCCGATTCCCAATACGAGACACAGGATCGCCAGCGCCGAAAAACCTGGATTGCGCCGCAGCATGCGCAACCCAAAGCGGATATCCTGCAGCGCGTTCTCGACAAACGTCACGTTGCGCGCCTCGCGGCATTCCTCCTTCACCGCTTCTACATGCCCCAGTTCGAGGAGTGCGGCGCGGCGCGCAGCCTGGGGCGTCATTCCCTGTGCGAGATTCACATCGATCAGAGATTGAACATGAAACTGGATTTCCTCATCCAATTCCTGCTCAGCCTGTTCGCGGCGAAGCAGCGAACGCAGGCGCAGCGGGAGTTTGTAGTACCAGCGCATATGTCAGCCCTGCTACCTTGCCTCCAGTACCAGATCAATCGCGCCCGAAAGGCGATTCCAGTGCGCCTGCTGCCGGCGCAGGTACTTGGCGCCATCGCGAGTGAGTGAGTAGTACTTAGCGCGACGATTGTTCTCCGACTCTCCCCACTTCGCCTGAATCCATCCCTGCTGCTCCAGCCGGTGCAACGCCGGATACAACGCTCCCTGTCCGACTTGCAAGACTTCGTTGGAAAGCTGACGAATGCGCTGCGCGATTCCCCAACCATGCATAGGCTGCAACGCAATGGTTTTCAGAATAAGAACGTCGAGCGTTCCCTGAACCAGGTCTGTAGGCTTTCCCATGAATCTCCTGTCAATGAATGACGGGACGATAGCTTAGACTCCTGTCAATCGTCAAGGGAAGCAAGAATATCGGAAATCGGAACGACTCTCAGCAATCAAAGAACTACGTCTTTATCGACGTCCCGAAAACAATGCGAATCAGTTTTGCTGAAGCCATGCTGTCTTCCGGATTGTCGGCAATCCAGAAGTAATCTCTACCGGCAAGCAAGGGCCGTGGCGCGGCGCTAGCAGCTCACCGATCCCAGCAGAAGGGGTTTGTCAGTTTTTCCCACAAAGGGAAACGCAGTGCGCTCACTGGAAAAAACGTTATTGATAGGAATATGGGCACTCTGAAACTAAAGTTCAGGCAACGCCAGCCTCATGTCTGACGTACTTCCGTTTTGTCGAAGCCGCTAGGAGACAAGCTCGTGATGCGATAGCATACAGCGATTCGATGAGAGCGTTTCGCAAGATAGTCCTGAAGAATGGAGGCAGGCTGGCGGTGCTGCTTTTGGCCGCACTGACGCTTAGTTGCGGCGGGGGAGGGACAAACCCCGGACCTGCAGGCGGAACACTTCCATCTGCGCCCTCGGGCCTGACCGCTACGGCCGGCAATCAACAGATCAGCTTGAACTGGGCAGCAAGCACTACTGCGAGCAGCTACAACGTGAAACGCTCGATGACTTCAGGTAGCGGATATGCGCGGATTGCATCGGCTGCAACGTCCAGCTACACCGACACTGGACTAGCAAACGGCACGCGTTATTACTATGTCGTATCCGCGGTAAATTCAGCAGGGGAGAGCGCGAATTCGAGCGAGGCAAGCGCTGTGCCCGTTCAGCCCTCCCCCGCTGTCACGATTGCCATTGATCCTACTCACACCAGGCCGATTTCACCTTGGATTTACGGGCTGAACTTCTACACCGGCGTAAGTGGCGCGCCTCCACACCTTACCCTTGACCGCGCCGGCGGAAACCGCTGGACCGCGTATAACTGGGAGACCAACGCGTCGAATGCCGGTAGCGATTACATTTACAGCAATGATAACTATCTGAGTCCTAGTACAACTCCGGCTGAGGCGGTGCGAACCTTCATCGCTGCGGATCACAACCTTGGCATGGCAAGCATAATGACCGTCCAGCTTCAAGGCCTTGTATCCGCAGACGAGAATGGAGCTGTAAGTGTGAGCAATCCACCTGATCTGACACGGTTCAAGCAGGTGATCGACAAGAAGAGCACGATTACCACCGCTCCCTTCACCACCTCGCCAGATACGACAGATGCCTACGTATACATGGACGAATTCCTCTGGGCCCTGGATCAGAAATTCCCGGGCGTCTTCGGAGCCGGCCCTTCGCTACCCACTTTCGTGAGCCTGGACAATGAACCGGAACTGTGGAACTCAACCCATCTGGAGGTTCAGGGACACAATGCGATCTCATCGGACAGCTACATCTCCAAAACCATCGCTCTCACCAAGGCACTAAAAGATCAGTTTCCCAATCTGGTCATTTTTGGACCGGTGCATTATGGATTTGAAGGTATTTACAACTGGCAAGGGGAACTGACTGCTACCCCAGACGGAACCAACTGGTTCCCAAACAAATATCTTCCGGCTATCAAGAGCGCTTCAACCGCCTATGGAAAGCCTCTAGTGGACGTATACGACTTTCACTGGTATTCCGAAGCAACGGACGGGACTACAAGGGTTACCAACCTCACGAGCGCGAACCTGACGGATACCCAGGTACAGGCCATTGTGCAGAGCCCGCGTAGCCTGTGGGATCCTACTTTCAAAGAGAACTCCTGGATTACGAATGCCGTACTCGGTGAGCCAATCAGGGTTCTGCCGCGGCTGCAAGCCAAGATCGACACCTATTTTCCTGGCACGAAGATCGCAATTACGGAGTACGAAAACGGTGGCGATAACCATATTGCGGGAACCATAGCCCAGGCGGACAATCTGGGTATTTTCGGAAGCCAAGGCGTTTTTGCAGCTACGTTGTGGCCGCTTGGCAGCTGCCCGTACATCCTTGCTGGTTTTCGAGCGTTCCGCAGCTTCGACGGGGCGTCAGCGAACTTCGGGGACACCTCACTCCAGACCGTTTCCAGTAACGTGCAGAATGTAGCCGTCTACGCGAGTTCGGACAGCACCACGCCAGGCCGGATGGTGTTCGTGGCAATCAATCGTTCCACGTCTTCGCAATTGACGGCGATCACCGGGGCATCGCTCTCCGGCACCGCCTCCGTTTATCAGATGACGGCGTCTTCGGCTCAAGGACAGAACCCTGTGCGGCCCACATTAGTTCAACAATTCCCTGTGAGTGGTTCCTCGCTGACGATCCCGCTTCCCGCACTGAGTGTCTCAACCATCGAGGTTAAGTAGCAGACTGAGGTCAAATCAACGTACTCGACAGTTTCCGGGCCATTGGCACTGGTCGTAACTGCCGAGTTCGCCAGCCGCACGACCGCGACGGCTAAATTAAGTGGATTCCGGCCACGGCACACGCGACAAGCGGGTGAACCGCGCTGAAAGTTCAGATGGAATGCTGAACGTCATCTCCGGGGGAGGATTTGCTTTTACCCATTCCTCTGTGTGGCGCCCCCATATCAATGCTCCTCGGCTTCGAGGTGACCTGAACGGATTAATCGTGACAAGAAGCTGCCCACGTGAAAAGGATTCCGGCTGAAAGTACCATTCTCTTTCCTTGGACGCGAAAACGCGCTTCTCGGCAAACGAGATGATCAAAAGCCGCTGACGACCTAAGAATCCGAAATACTGTGGCACTGCTAAATAATGCGAGTCGTCGGACCATATGAAACTCGGATTACATCGTTCAATGTGGGGACCACCCGTGACACAAAGTATTCCCGATGTGGGATTGCCCATGGAGACCTCATAAGCGGGGTCGATCTGCGCGACGCGTTGTCCGTCCGGCGATAGAGCGCGGTAGAAGCGCCGCCAAATCGGAAGGTTATAGGGCCACGGCAACTCTTTCATCGGACACGCAAGTTGCGCTCAGGCCTACTAAGAGACGAGGCTCTCAAGCGGAGAATCGGCCAACAAGTAGAATCCCATCCCCAAAATGAGGATGGCGCAGCGCTATTGGTGCTCATGCTATGTCCTGCCTTAAACATGCCCCGTTACTCGCATAGCGCAGCAGCAGCATCGTTTGATCATCGTCCTGTTTTCCGAATTTCAAAGAGAGCTTGCGCAGCGTGTCGAATATAAGCGGTAACGGCTGGTCTGCTAATTCGGCAAATTTCGATTTGAGCGGCTCAAGTCCAAGCTCATTTCCCTTTGCGTCGAAGACTTCACTGAAACCGTCAGTGAGCAGCAGCAGGACATCGCCAGGATCGCAATGCAGAACATCTCCGTTGAAGCGCTGTTCGGCTACGATCCCAAGCGGCAGGTTTTGAGCGACGTATTCGATAACTTTTTTCTGCGCGCGACTGTAGCGCATCAGGGGTGGATGTCCAGCTAGCGAAAAGTTCACGCCATTTCCATCCTGCAGCTGAAGCACTCCGGCGGTGACGAACATGTTCGACATCTTGAGAGGAAAGAGTGTGCGGTGTACTTCGTCCAATAGCTCGCCGGGCGAACCGCCGTTCGCCATGCGGCTGCGAATGGATGTCTTGAACATTGCCATGAGCACGCCAGACGGAACGCCATGTCCGGAAATGTCGGCGACATAGCTGAACCAACCCGCTGGAGACTCGGCCAGATCGACCAGATCACCACCGACGGCGCCGCTGGCAACTGATGCGCCAAAGATTTCAAAACGGCCGACTCTTCGCTCAAAGCTTGGAACGAGGGAACGATGAATCTCACCCGCCAGTTCCATCTCTGTCTGAATGCGGAAGTAGCGGCCGCTTTCGCGGCGAATGAAGAAGATGAATAGGACATACCCGAGGCAAATCGTCAGAATGGCCAATGCTCCCAGGACTCCAAGCTGCTTCTGCAATGCCGCCCCATCGTTTACGAGAGTTGCAGGATGGTATCGAGCACCGAGCGTTGCAAACATGAGGCCTTCGGCGATGCCGAGTATCGGCATGTACCAGTACTTGCGAATGGTCGCCAGCCAGGCGTATCCAACAGCGCAGCCTCCGGAAATGAGGACTGTCGCCAGCGTAAATCCTGAGGTGTGCTTCACCGGGTTGATCAGCAGACTTATAAAGCCAATTGACGCGAATAAACAGAAGACTGCGACCAGGACAGATATTCGCGAACTTATGGGCACTGCTTTCCAGAAATTTTCCCGGTGCCACTCCCGCGCGTGATCCTTGCCCTTAGACATGAAAGCTATGGAACAACCTCAGCTCTTACGAACGATGATGCGGATATTGCTTTTAGTAACGCGGATTTTACCAACTCACAAGCCGGCGCGCCGTTTTTGCCTTGGTGGCAATTCAAGAAAGTGAGTAGCGCAATCTACGCGGTGCTCACAGGCATGCGTTCAGAATGAGAAGCAATACGACAGGCATTCGTGGACAGGTTGTCGGCCAACCGAAACTGACCCTACCCAGGGGATCGCTGTTCCACAGTGCGCCCTGTGTATTCTTGTCAGGCGGTTCAAAGCGTAGGGAGCCTTCATTCCACCATGTCTCTGTCTTCCAGAAGAGCAATTCAAATTTCATGTCTGTTGCTCACCTTCCTGAGTTCGGTCCTTCTGCACGCGACGCAGTCGCAGCAGCCGTCGCACACCTTCGGTTGGAGCGGGCAGCATTTTCTGCTCGACGGCAAACCTTTCCAGATCATCTCCGGCGAGATGCATTATGCGCGCGTGCCGCGCCCATACTGGCGGCAACGCATGCGTCTGATGAAGGCCATGGGCTTGAACACGCTGACGACCTACGTCTTCTGGAACTTGCATGAGCCCAAGCCGGGTGAGTTCGATTTCAGCGGCAATCTCGATATTGCCGAGTACATCCGCACTGCGCAGCAGGAAGGGCTGTGGGTGATTCTGCGTCCTGGTCCGTATATCTGCTCGGAGTGGGACTTCGGCGGGTTTCCTGCCTGGCTGCTGGCAACACCCGACATAAAGGTTCGCAGCACCGATCCACGCTTTCTTGCAGCCGCTGAGCGCTACATGAAGCGCGTTGGCCAGGAGCTCGCGCCTCTGCAGATTACGCATGGCGGTCCGATCATCATGACGCAGGTCGAGAACGAGTACGGCTCGTTCGGCGATGACAAGGCGTATATGAACGCGATTCGCAAAATGATCGTTGACTCGGGTTTCGACGTGACTCTCTATACCGCCGATGGCGCCAGCCGTCTCGCACAAGGCACGCTGCCCGACGTTCTTTCGGCAATCAACTTCGGAGCCACTGATTCTCCCGAAAAGGAATTTGCGCGCTTCGATCAATTTCGCCAGAACGTTCCTAAAATGTGCGACGAGTATTGGGTGGGATGGTTCGATGCCTGGGGACAGAAACATCACACTGTTCCCGCAGACGTTCCGGCCAAAGGACTGGATTGGATGCTCGGCCAGGGAATCTCAGTCAGCCTCTACATGTTCCATGGTGGAACAAGCTTCGGCTACATGAGCGGAGCCAACAAATACGCGGTCTATACGCCAGACATCACCAGTTACGATTACGACTCTCCGGTCGATGAAGCCGGACGAACGACGCCGAAATTCTTCGCCTTGCGCGATGTGATCAAGAAGCATCTGCCGTCTGGCGCCGTGCTGCCGGATCCGCCTCCGGCGCCTGCAATGATCGAAATTCCGCGCTTTGAGCTGAAGGAGTCTGCCAGTCTGTTCGATTCGCTGCCCGTGCCAGTCGCATCCGAGCAAGTCAAGAGCATGGAGATGCTCGGGCAGAGCTACGGGCTGATTCTGTATCGAACCAACGCGACCGAGTCGGGAAAGGCTACGCTCAAGATCACCGAGCCAAGAGACTACGCGGTCATATACCAAAACAGGAAACAGCTGGGCAAAGTCGATCGCGGGCTGAACCAGACCTCTGCCGACGTCATCGTGGACGCGAGCCAGCCGCTCGACATTCTGGTCGAGAACATGGGCCGGGTGAACTTCGGTCCCAACCTGGTCAATGAGCGCAAGGGAATTGCCGAGAGCGTCTCACTGAATGATAAGGCCCTCAGCGACTGGGAGATTTTTTCGCTTCCCCTCACCGACGTCGCGAAACTGAAATTCTCGTCGGCTCCGAAAGCGGGACCGTTGTTCTATCGCGGCAGCTTCGATCTGCAGACTCTGGGAGACACTTACCTCGAAATGCGCGGCTGGGGCAAGGGACTGGTCTGGGTGAATGGGCACAATGTCGGGCGATATTGGAAGATTGGCCCGCAGCAGAGTCTCTTCGTTCCTGCTGAGTGGATGCATCACGGGAAAAACGAAGTCATTGTTTTTGATTATGCGAGCGGCGGCAAGCATTCACTAGCTGGCATTCGACAGCTTATTTTTGAAACGAACGAGGTGCGCAGTAAGTGAACCAATTGCAGAGCACGTCCGAGCGCTCACATCTCTCAAATTGTGTGCCAACTCCGGTACTCTAGAAAACATGAGCGAATTCAGCAGAATCAGCCGGTTGCCTCCCTATGTCTTCAACGTGATCGGGGAACTCAAGGCTGCTGCCCGCAAACGCGGAGAAGACATCATCGATTTCGGGATGGGCAATCCTGACGGCGCTACTCCGGACCACATCGTGAAGAAGCTGGTCGAAGCGGCGCAGCGTCCGAGCACCCATCGTTACTCGGTCTCGAAGGGCATTCCGCGACTGCGGCGCTCCATCTGCGATTGGTATCGCAAGCGTTTCAATGTGGAGCTCAATCCTGATACGGAAGCGATCGTCACGATTGGATCAAAAGAAGGCATCGCTCATCTTTGTCTTGCTGTTCTCGATCGTGGCGACGCGGTGCTGGTGCCGAACCCGAGTTATCCCATCCACATTTACGGCCCGGTGATCGCGGGAGCGGATATTCGCTCGATCCCGATGCGGGAAGGCGTCGATTTCACAGCGGAATTGGAGCAGGCGATTCGGCTGATGTATCCGCGGCCGAAATTCCTGATTCTGAACTTTCCATCGAACCCGACAACACAATGCGTGGATCTCGACTTCTTTGCGCGCGTTATCACCATCTGTCGCGATAACCAAATTTACGTCATTCACGATCTCGCATACGCCGACATTGTCTTCGACGGCTATCAAGCGCCTTCGATCCTGCAGGTGCCGGGAGCAAAGGACATCGCCGTTGAATTCTTCACGCTCTCAAAGAGCTACAACATGCCGGGATGGCGCGTCGGCTTCATGGTGGGCAATGACAAGCTGGTTGGCGCATTGACGCGGCTTAAGAGCTATTTCGATTACGGAACCTTCACACCGATTCAGGTCGCGGCGATTGCGGCGCTCGAAGGACCACAGGCCTGTGTACGAGAGATCTGCGAAACGTATCGCAGGCGGCGTGATTGCCTAGTGAGCGGCTTACAAAAAGTTGGATGGCAGATCCAATCCCCGCGAGCGACCATGTTCGCATGGGCGGCGGTCCCGGAAGGATATCGCAGCCTCGGTTCTCTGGAATTTTCGAAAAAGCTGCTGATCGATGCGAAGGTGGCCGTGAGTCCCGGGATTGGATTCGGCGACTATGGCGACGGGCATGTCCGCTTCGCACTCATCGAAAATGAAGAGCGCACACGCCAGGCACTGCGCGGAATCAAGCAGATGTTCAAGAAGGATCAGCTTGTGGCGGTAGCCGCGCGGTAATTACGCAGCCGCTTGCGCGACCTGCTCGCGCTTACGTGAGAAGCTCTTCACCACGTTAATCGAAACAGCCGTCACGATAGTGCCGACAACAATCGCTAAAACGTACGCGAGTCGCTGATCTATTACTGGTAGCACGATCGGTCCACCGTGCGGCGCATGGTCACCGACATGGCCGATCATTGCAAGGACTGCTGCCACCATCGATCCCACAACGATGCATGGGATCACGCGAACTGGATCAGATGCAGCAAACGGAATGGCACCTTCCGTAATGCCAATCAATCCCATGGCCACTCCGGCAATTCCCGCCTCCTGCTCCTCCTGGCTCCAAAGCTTCTTACGAAGGATCGTGGCTAGTCCCATTCCCAGAGGAGGAGTGCAAATGGCTGCTGCGCAGGCTCCCATGATTCGATAGTCACCCTGCTGAATCATGGCCGCGCCAAAAAAGAACGCAGTCTTGTTTACCGGACCACCCATGTCGAACGCGATCATTGCCCCGAGAAGCATCGCCAGAACCACACTGTTACCCATACTCATGCTGGCTAAGGCTGAGCTGGCTGATGTCATGAGGTGCGCGATGGGGACGCCCAGCACTTTCATCATCACAACGCCGATGAAACCTGCTGACAGAATTGGAATGATGAGAATCGGCATCACCGGACGGATGTACTTGGGCACGGGTACCTTCTTAATGAGCTGTACGACGTACCCAGCAAGTAATCCAGCGAGGATTGCCCCTAAAAACCCGGCGTTGATCTGGCCGGAAAGGTACCCACCGACAAATCCAGGCACGAGCCCAGGCTTATCTGAAATGGAATAGGCAATGTAACCCGCAAGAACCGGCAGCATCAGCGTGAAGGCCGTTGTCCCGATGTCGAGAATCACCTTCAGTCGGGGAGCATGGGAAAAATCAGGTCCATGCGGAGTCATCGGTGCAAACGCGATCGCGGTAGCGATAAGAATGCCGCCACAGGCGATGAATGGAATTGCGAACGAAACTCCCTTCAGAAGATGCTTCCGAAGCTGCTTAAGGAACTCAATCATGGGGGTGGGGCCCTTGCTGGTATTGGCTTCCGAAATCCCGCTGTAAAAATACGACAATCCATCGCGTTCGTCACTATTTGATTACCCATCAGCTTCAGAAAAAAAGGTGGACAACGTTTGTGGAGTTGCACTAGGGTAACAATCCGTGCGAGGGACCCGGCGAGAATCGACACCTTCTGCCAGTCGCGGGGCGGACATCATACTCGCCCAGCTTGAGCGCTATCTCCGGCGCTCGCGCCTGCACCATATCTACTTCGCGGAAGACAGCATCGCTCCTCCGTCGCTCGCCTACGTCACGCATTTTCCACGCCTGTATGTTCCGCTTTCGGGGACTCAGAACCTCCAGATTGCGCAGAATGCCGTCCCATGCAAAATCCAGGCGCTCCCCGGCGATGCCGTTTTTGTTCCAGAAAACGCGTGGGATAAGCCGGAGTGGTCGAGTTCGCTGCAGGTGCTCACCATCTTGTTCGGAGCAAAGCAGATTGGGATTAGCCTGGTAAAGCATAGCGGCGGTTTAGAGATTCCGGTGAGCGCCGTTAAGACGCACATTCATGGCGCGTACGACGGCGTCACCCACAACTTGTTATCCGCTCTGATGGTCTTCGCGGCCGATCGCGGCCAAGGGCCATTGGCGCACTTGCTGA
Source organism: uncultured Terriglobales bacterium (assembly GCA_964399125.1). Taxonomy (GTDB): domain Bacteria; phylum Acidobacteriota; class Terriglobia; order Terriglobales; family Acidobacteriaceae; genus Gp1-AA112. Next base: position 47,970 of record CAYNPS010000010.1, on the reverse strand, counting down.
CCGAGTCGCTGCTGCACTCCTGTCTTCGTCTGCTAAAGACGCCGAGTGCGCATCAGGCGCGCAAAGCAACCCGAACCTACGAGGCCATCTGTCTTTATGTTCAGGAGAACTCGCAGCTTCCGCTCACGCGCGAGAGCGTTGCCGAACACTTTGGCCTGGCGCCCAATCACATTTCACGTTTGTTCCGACAGCAAGGCTTAATGCGCTTCAACGACTACCTGAACTTGGTTCGAATCAATCGCGCAAAATTCATGCTGCGTAATTACAGCCTGACCTTAAAGCAAGTCGCGGCGAATTCCGGATACGGCGAGGTCGCTTACTTTTGCCGGATTTTCAAGAAAATTACCAAAGAGACGCCGACGCAGTATCGTGGCATCCAGGTCGAGGCAGCGGGTGAAGCCCAGGATGGGGCATTCGCTCAAGAAGAGCTTATTGCGGTTTAGCGCTAGACGAAAATCTTTCGCAGGCTAGTTGGCCTGAAGTAACAATCGAGCCTGGTTCGACTATTCGCCGGATGTACCTGCAATTCTTCCCACCGACTGCTGAATCCAAACCAGATATTCGGCGCTTCCGCCACTGATATCGATTTCGATGGCTTCAGGTAGTTCGTAGGAATGCAACTCGCGAATGCGTGCAATCACATTCGCCGACTTCGCTCGAGTTGTTTTGATCACCATCAGAAATTCCTCCGCGCTCTCCACGTTTCCTTGCCAGCGATACACAGACGCGGTCGGTCCCACTACGTTGACACAAGCAGCCAGCCAGTCGTCGACGAGCGCCTTTGCGATTCGCGAGGCTTCCTCACGGGATCCGGCGGTGCTGAGGATCAGTTTTTCATCAGCCATGCTTTAAACATCGCCGGTTTTGCTGACATACGCAAGATCGAGGTCAAAGAGTGGCGCAGTGAAAGATTTGGCCTCACAAGTTAGGGATTGCCGTCACGCCGCGTGTTCGGCGGCGTAAGTTGCAGATGAGGCTTCCCTGAGCTGGTTGGCAGTGGCGGCCACTTGGAAAAGGTCACGACTGCTCTGCGCGATTCTGAGCTTGTACGGCTGCTCGCCTGTCATCAGGTCGAAGCTGAGGCCTTCTTGTAATGATCTGCGGGCAATCTCGAACAGCAAACTCACGCCTGGCGAGTAGCGTGCCCAATTACGGTCATAGTAGGTCGTGTAAAAACGCCGGAAATCGCGGTCACGAAATGTGACCAGGGCTGCGGCCAAGGTGCCGCCGTGCTGCAGCGTGAAAACCTCGCATCGAGTAGCTTCCTGTGCGCAAACGGTCACCATGAAATCGACGCGACGGCGATCGTGGAAGAGTTCTCCAGGAACGCATTGCCGCCCGCGGAGTTCGTAAATCCGCCGTACGATCACGTCCGTCCCGGAGTACTGCCTGATTTTGAGGCCCATGCGTTCGAGTTTGTGCAGGCGGCTAAAAGCGCGCGCGTGGCTGTGAACAAAAGTGTCCGCCGTAGTTTCGGTCGGGCTCAATTGCGGAGAGCGACTGAAGAAAGTCTTGGGAAGTTGGCTCCAGATGGCGGCCTCTGGCCGGCAGATCGCTGTTACGGTAAACGGCAGGCCCAGCGATCCTAGCTCCTGCCAAGCGCGATCCAGTGCGGCTCCGTCGCCACAAGCGAGGTAGTCGCGATAGTCGAAAAGCGTCTCGCCGGCGAGGCTGATCGTCTGCGGCTCTTTTCGGATTACGCCAGGAATGATTGCTGCACCGTTGTCGTTCTCACAAAAAATGAAGTAGGGTTCTTCGTGATTCGCAAACAAGTTCGCTGCAAGCCGATTCCAGCGAAAACTTTGAAAGATAGTTCCTTGATCTCTTTGAAGGGATTCCCACGGCGAGCGCAGCTCGTCGAGTTCTGCAGCATTGCGTGCCACTCTTGTGCGCAACAAAACGATTCCCCTGAAATTGTGAACCTGTGGCAGGCGCAACGCTGCTGCGGTTTGCAGGCCGTGGTTGCGCAGGACTTCCACTTAGACGCGAGCGGCTGCTGAATAGCTGCCAGGGAAGCTGCTAGCTATTAGCTCCCGGCGCCCAGCCAACGCAGGTAGTGATGGCCCAGATCGGGGTAGATCGATCACCTAGGTTTCCGATTCGGTTGGATTCGTTTCAGTCTTTTCCCAAAGCAACGAAAGAAATCCTTTATCCACCGCGAAATACAACGAAGCGTTTTCTGGTTGCGTCTCACTGAGCAGGTGTAAAATCTGCCACAAAGAGCGAGGGCCGGTCGGCAGTGCTCGATGTCCGGCAGCATTCGGACCAAGCTGGCTGGCGTGAGGCGTTACGCATGAATGTTCATTTCAGCTACAAAGCCTCCAAGAACCAGGAAACAGAACAAGAAGTTCAACGCCAAACCGAAAAGCTAGCCAAACGTCTTCAGGTATTTCGACCCGAACTCATTCATCTGCACGGCATCGTCTCCGAAAGCTCGCAAAATGGGGGAGGGATTACCGTCTCTCTGAACCTGCGCCTGCCCTCCGGACAGATGGCCACGCAGAACACCTCATCCACTGCCGTGGGAGCTATCAAGACCTGTTTCCGCGATCTCATAACGCAACTCAATGCGCACAAGGATCTGCTGCGGAACCGCCATAAATGGCATCGCCTTTCGCGCGAGTACAAAGGTGTGCCTTTTGAACAGACCGTTGCTGCAGTGAATCCGAATGGAACACCGCTGCAAGGTGGCACGCTTACGAATCGCGACATCGATCAGTACGTCGCCACCGAGCTGCCGCGGCTGAATCGCTTCATTGATCGTGAACTCCGCTACCGTGAAGCTACGGGAATGCTCGAGCCCAACTTGGTAAAGCGTGAGGAGGTCGTCGATGAGGCGATCGCTACTGCTCTGTCAGGAGAGGAGCACCGTCCCGAACGCGTTTCTGTCGAGCGCTGGCTGTACGGACTCGCGCTGCGCGCCATTCCCGTTGTTGCCCAGCGCAATGGGGATGAAGACGGAACCATCCATCTTGAGACGCCCGTCGGCAAGCAGAACGTGAGCGGGTCGGACGATGTCTATCTACAGTTCCATCAACCCGACGATAAAATGAGCACGGAAGACGTTTTGCCCAATTCGGGAATTAGCACTCCCGAAGCGGTCGCTCTCTCCGATGAATTCATCGATCAGGTCGAGCGCGCCCTCACCGGGGCGCCTCCCGAACAGCGCGAGGCTTTCACTCTGTTTGCCATCGAGGGCTTCACCGTGTCTGAAATCGCGGAGGTCTCGAAACGCGATCCCTTGGAGATCAAAAAGTCCATCAAAGCTGCACGCGACATCGTGGATCGCAAGCTTCCCAACGGCAACGTCCTCAAGAAGCATCTGCTGAACAATTCGCGAGTGGCATAGAAAAGCTGCCAGCTACCAGCCGCCAGCTTCCAGCATGTTTTTGGTGTGCCTATGCTGTGTTCTGAATTGACAGCAGTTGGTTCGTAGCGAAATCCTGCTGCTCGGTTTATTCTTGTCGGTTTCTCCACATCGGAGGGCCGCGCATGGAAATTTCCCGCAGGAAGTTTTTATCGAATGCTGCAGTCGGTGCAGCAGCGATTGCCACGGGAAATGACGGCCTTGGCCAATCGCCGAGCAGTAATCAATCGATTCAACGCTCGCAGACAATCCAGATTGCGGCACCGAAGCAGCCGGTCATCATCACAAGAGCATTGGGAAAACCAACCATCGACGAAGCCTGGCAGATGCTCAAAGATGGTCAGGACACGCTCCATGCCGTTCTCCACGTTTGTAAAGCGCAGGAAGACGATCCCAATGATCATTCTGTCGGACTGGGAGGACTTCCGAACGAAGAAGGTGTCGTCGAGCTGGATTCGTGCTGCATGCATGGTCCTACGCGCAAGGCTGGATCCGTGGGAGGAGTGAGGAATATCAAGAATGTCTGCCTCGTTGCCCGAGATGTTATGCGACATACTGGCCATGTGATGCTGGTCGGAGAAGGCGCGGAACGGTTCGCCGTTCAGATGGGATATGCGCGGGAGAATTTGCTGACCGAGCAAGCGCGGAAGATCTGGCTGCTTTGGAAGGAAACGAATTCCAATCAGGATTGGTGGGGACCGGGTCCGGACGACAGCCGGTGGAATCCATCGGAGAATCCACGAGCGACACTTGAACAAAAGCACAGAAGACTAATGGAGATGGCGGCTGACTTAGGTATTGAGGCGAATGCACGTGAGCAGGCCGTGAATTACGTTTTGTTTCCACCGCATGGCACGATTCATGTCTCCGCAGTCAACCAAAAAGGCGAAATGTCTGGCGCGACCACCACCAGCGGAACGGCGTGGAAGCTTCCCGGAAGAGTCGGAGATTCTCCCATCATTGGAGCAGGCTGCTACTGCGATCAGGACGTGGGTTCGGCAGGCGCGACCGGGAGCGGGGAAGAGAACATAAAAGTCGCAGGCGCGCACATCATTGTCGAGAACATGCGTCGCGGGATGTCGCCAAAGGAGGCGGGACTCGAAGTCCTACAGCGTATTGTGCGCAATTTCAATCACGACATGAGCCGGCTGCGCTATGTCGAAATGGTGTATTTCATTCTTCGCCGCGACGGGCAGTACGCTGGGGTGAGCCTCTGGAGCAATACGCCAACCGGTCAGCCGCTGCGCTTTGCGGTTCACGACGAAACCTCACGCGTCGAACAGACCATTGCCCTGCTGCAAGGAAATTCCATCGATTGGCCGGCAGTGCCGCATCCTGTGGAGGAGAAGAACTGAGTATTCAAGCCGAGCGTCCACTGACCGGCAAATGCGCCCTGGTCACCGGCGGAGCGAGGCGCATTGGTCGCGAGATAGCACTGACCCTCGCCGGCGCCGGAGCCGATGTGGCGATCACCTATCGGAAATCGGGAAAGGATGCTGAGCAGACCACGACAGCGCTCTCCAAGTTGCGAGTTCGATGCTTCTCTGTTCATTGTGACTTACGTGATGTGAATTCGATTGAATCTGCCGCTGCGGATGCGGTCGCCAAGTTGGGAAAGCTAGATCTTCTCGTGAACAATGCCGGAGCATACGACACAGTAGAATTCGAACGGATCTCGGCAGAACAATGGGATGCGATGTTCGATGTAAACGTTCGCGCTGCATTTTTCATGTCTCAGGCTTGCGCAAGAGAGCTCCGCGCGCGCAAGGGACGAATAGTGAACATTGGCTCGCTGGGCGGAATTCGTCCATGGGCGACGCACGCGCATTACTGCGCGTCGAAAGCCGCGCTGCATATGCTCACGCAAGCAGCGGCAAAAGCCTTAGCGCCGGAGGTCAAGGTAAATTGCATTGCTCCGGGAATGATCGATCAAGGCGAGTCAGCACACGGTAGCGAAGTGCTAGAGCACTTCGCGGCAAAGACTCCGGTACAGAGAAATGGAAGCGCAATGGACGTTGCTCAATCCGTTCTGTTCTTCGCCACCTGCCCAGATTTCATTACCGGGCAGATACTTGCTGTAGACGGAGGCTTGGGTTTGGCATAGTCCCAGTCATTCCCACAATGCTCGCACCCAACTCAGGCGGGATCCTCAAGTGAGTGCCGCAAACACAGTGGCAGTTGGTGCAATGTTCACATTTTCAGCTCATCTGACCACAGGTTCTTTTTCCGCAGGTAGTACTCCATATAGCGAATTGGATCTTGCGAATGGTGATTCGCGAAGGAACCCTTCTTCAATGAAAACGGAACGCATTGAATCAGCGTCGGTCCGGCGCCGCGACGAGCCTTGTCAAAGGCTTCCGAGGCTACGCGGTAAATAGCGACCACATCTGCTTTGTCCACGGGAATCATGGGAAGTTGTATGCGCGAACGCTCTGGTCCAGCTTTCGACACGGCTTTTTCGACTTGAACATAAATGATCGGAAGCGATTGCAATTGCGCGATTCGCAAAAATTTGCGATTGCGTTCAGTTTGCTTGGCATCGATAAACGCGATAACCAGGTTGCCTCTCGCTTGAAGACGGTGTAATAAAGCAACACCAGTTGCGAGCGGCACGATAAAGTCGGTGCTGAGCACCGCACGCCGCGAATTTGGATCGCTGGGGAAGTTTGTGGCTGCAATAAGGGAATCTTCGGCACGCAAATCAATCGTAAAGCCGACAATCGGTGCTTCTCTCAGTCTCCAGTAATCTTTCTGATGTTTTCTGGAACGCCCGTCCCCATTTTGGCGAACGCGGAGCATCTCCGTATAAAGCTGTTTAAGTTTTTCATCGCTGAGGAGCGGCTTATGTTGTATTGAGGGAATGGGAGCATCAGGTGCTTCGATCATCTCCTGCTGTATGCGTGCTGGCATCAATGTGATCGATTCTAAAGCGCGGACTGAACCCTTACCTTCCAGCCGTGAGTTTCTAAGAAGAATTTCCTCAGCTTTGAGGAAAAGTTTGTGGATAAGCGGCTCCTCGCGCGCGAATGATGCGATGATTGCTGAGCAAATACCAGCTTGCACACTGCAATGTGCGCGTGCCGCAGCTTGAAATCGGTTGCTTACAGAAGCATGCACTTGCTGACATGAAAGTTCGTCTCGATAAATTAATGCTCGATCGCGGAGTCGTTCCGTCGCGTGAGCGAGCACAAGCCTTGATTATTGCCGGCAGGGTATTGGTGAATGAGCAGAAGATCGTCAAACCGGGCACGCAGGTGGCCTCCGACGCTCAGGTTAAGTTACTTGGCGACGATTTGCGATACGTAAGCCGCGGCGGTCTCAAACTGGAACGCGCGCTGCAGCACTGGAATATCGATCTGAATGGAAGAAGCTGTATGGATGTCGGCGCTTCAACGGGCGGCTTTACTGACTGCATGCTGCAGCATGGAGCTGCGCGGGTGATCGCAATCGATACCGGCCACGGGCAAATCGACAATCGCCTGCGGCAGGATTCCCGAGTGTCTTTGCTGGAAAGAACGAACGCACGTTACCTCCAAGCCAATAAGTTGCAATTCGCAGTCGAATTTTTTTGCATGGACGTATCGTTTATCTCCGCCACTCTGGTTTTGCCTGCCGTTCTCCAAGCGGTTCGTAACAAATTCACAACGCAGGCCGAATTTGAAGGAGTGATCCTGGTCAAGCCGCAGTTCGAAGCAGGGCGTGAGGCCGTCGGCAAGGGTGGAATCGTGCGCGATGAGGCTGCGCAGCTTGCGGCAGTGGATCGAGTGCGTCGAGCCCTGGAGGAGCACGGCGGATCGGCGCTCGACGTCATTGATTCTCCTATTCTGGGAGCGGAAGGTAACCGCGAGTTCCTGTTACACTCACGGTTCATCGCTTAATGCCCGTCGCCGCGATCATTTCGAAGCCGAACAAGCCAGAACTCAGGGAAGTGATCTCTGGAGTCATCGAATGGCTGGGACAGCACGGATTCGAAGCTGTACTCGATCCCGTCTCTGCGGGATACTGCAGCGGTGTACGAAAGGCCTCCCGCGAAGAACTGCATAACCTCAAGCCGGACTTTGCCATCGTTCTCGGCGGAGACGGCACACTGCTCGCGGCGGCGAGAGCTTTAGTTCATTCACGAGTGCCGCTGCTCGCTGTGAATCTCGGCTCGCTCGGATTTCTTGCTGAGGTATCGCTCGCGGAGCTCTACACGCATCTTGAGAGCATTACCAAACAATGCTGCATATTCGATGAACGTTCCATGCTACATTGCCGACTGATTCGCGGCGGCGTTGTTCAGCAGGAGCAAGACGCCCTAAACGACGTGGTGATTAAGGCCACGGCGGCTCGGTTGGCGGATTTCGAATTGAGCATCAATGGTCAACGCGTTACTGACTACAAAGCCGATGCCTTGATCATTGCCACGCCTACGGGATCGACGGCATACTCTCTGGCTGCCGGCGGTCCCATTTTGGCACCCAGTGTAAAGGCTCTTGTGATAACACCCGTCTCCCCCCACGCGCTCACACATCGACCCTTAGTCGTAGAGGAAAGCTCGAAGATCACCGTCGCTGTTGCGGTCGGTCAAGAGGAAGGATTTCTTACGGTTGATGGACAAGTCAGCGTTCCCATAGCGAGCGGAGATCGCATTGAGTGTGAACTCGGACGATATCGAGTAAAACTGCTGCGCGAGAAGGATGGACAGAAATTCTTTGAGGTTTTGCGCGGCAAACTGCATTGGGGGGAACGATAGCGTGTGTTCGATCCGGCACAGGCATGAGCGGATGCGCTTGCTGGGAGCAATGGCCCAGTTCTGCCTCAGCACATTCTTTTTCGCGGTCTTCATGACTGGAATAGTCCCAGCGCAGGAGCATCCGGCAGCCGATACGATCATTACCAACGCCAACGTATGGACGGTCGACCGCAACCATCCGCGCGCTGAAGCAGTTGCCATTCTGAATCAGCGCATTGTTGGCGTCGGCACATCGGCGGACATGGATGCTTGGCGCGGTCCACAGACTCGCATCATCGATGCAGCCGGGAAGCTGTTGCTGCCAGGCTTCAACGACGCTCATGTGCATTTTGTGTCCGGCGGCTTTCAGCTAGACCAAGTCCAGCTCACAGAGGCGAGAACTCGAGAAGAGTTCGTTCGCCGACTCGCAGCGCAAGCCAAGAAGCTCAAGAAAGGCGAATGGATTCTGGGTGGCGATTGGGATGAACAGAACTGGTCGCCTCCGGAGCTGCCGACGCACGAGTGGATCGACTCCGTCACACCAGACAATCCTGTTTTCATCGAGCGTCACGATGGGCACGAAGCTCTGGCCAACGGCTTAGCGATGAAGCTGGCAGGAGTAATTGGGGCCACAAAGAGCCCAGCTGGCGGTGAGATCGTGCGGGACACTCAGGGAAATCCTACGGGCGTCTTCAAGGATGCGGCTCAGAGCCTCATCTATAAAGCCGTTCCCGAACCGGGACAAGCTGCGCGCATTAAGGCGGCTAAACGCGCGTTGGACTATGCTGCTTCACTCGGCGTGACCAGCTTGCAGGACATGGCCGTCGATTACGCCGACATCGCTGCATATTCGGTTCTGGCAGAGCGAGGTGAGCTTACCTCGCGCATTTATGTTGCTCCGCTCGAGACGCACTGGAAGGATCAGGCCAAGATCGGAATTCGTCATGCTTTTGGCTCAGACTTTCTTCGAATCGGCGCAGTAAAGGGTTTCGCCGACGGGTCCCTCGGATCAACTACCGCTTATTTTTTCGAGCCATACGTCGATGCGCCCAATACCCGAGGCCTTCTCTCAGACGAGATGCAGCCGATTAGCGCAATGCGCGAGCGGCTCACCGGGGCCGATAAAGCCGGACTGCAGCTTTGTGTTCATGCGATCGGCGATCAGGCGATCTCTATCGTGCTCGACATTTTTCAGGACATTGAGAAGGCCAATGGCAACCGCGACCGTCGTTGGCGCATTGAGCACGCCCAACATCTTGCGCCAAAGGATTTCCAACGCTTTGCAAAACTCCATGTGATCGCATCGATGCAACCCTACCACGCGATTGATGATGGGCAATGGGCGGAAAAACGCATCGGTCCAATTCGGGCCAAAACCACCTACGCATTTCGCACCTTCCTCGATGACGGCGTTCATCTGGCGTTTGGTACTGATTGGACAGTCGCTCCGCTGAATCCAATGCTGGGCTTGTACGCGGCAGTCACGCGTGCCACGCTCGACGGAAAACATCCTAACGGATGGATTCCCGAACAGAAGATCACCATCGAAGAGGCCATTGAAGCCTACACTCTCGGTTCTGCTTACGCTGAATTTCAGGAGAAGGACAAAGGATCGATTACGCCCGGCAAGCTGGCCGACCTCGTGCTGGTCAGCGATAACCTGCTCAAAATCGATCCGCGCGCCATTCGCGACGCGAAAGTTGAAATGACAATGGTTGGTGGAAAAATCGTGTATGGTGGTCCGCCGGAGTAGCTCACCACGGCGACACAGAGGCACGAGCCTATCTTCTGATCTCCTTCGAGCCTCGCTCCAGCAGGCGCTTCGTCAACAGTACTAGGCCAACGATCTGCGTCCACTCGGAAACAATATTCCCCACGACTTGTCCCCACTTGGAGTTTGCGTCCATCGATCGAAAGAGCGTGACCCATCCAATGCCGGTGACCAGAAGGAAGATCGTAAGCGAGTGGTCATCGAGAAAGCAGAGTAGCCGGTTTGCTGGCTCGTGACTCGGCTTCCGGCTCTCTGCCGAGCCTTTTTCATACATGTACTTTGTGGCAAGTACAGTTACGAGGACGCCCGACCAGTCCGCAATGGCGTTGCCGAAGAACGATCCCCAATGAGTGCTTGGGTCAGCATAGATGTAGAGGACCGTCCAGAGAGTCAGAATGACCGCAGTGGCGACACTCAGGGAATGGCGGTGCAGGAACCCAGAGCGGTGACGATGGTGCTTGGTTAACTCAGCTGTTTTGAATCGTTTGTCGGAGGTGTTCATCTAATATCCAGGCTTCAAATTGTCCTCAAAGCATTGTTATACTGAAGCTTCACAGAGGAGACATAAATGGCAACAACTACTACCCCGAACGTCGAAGGCGCGCCAAAGACCGCACCGGTTATTCTCACGCCGAACGCTGTGGCCAAAGTGAAAGAGATTATGGCGCAGCAGGATCCTATGCCCGCCGGACTGCGTATTGGAGTGGTCGGTGGAGGCTGCTCGGGTTTCAGCTACTCCATGAATTTCGAGAATGCGCCAGGCATGATGGACAAGGTCTTCAATTTCGACGATCTCAAGGTATTTGTAGACGCCACCTCGCTCATGTACCTGAATGGCTGCACAGTTGATTATCTGGAGACGCTAGAGGCAGCTGGCTTCAAATTCGACAATCCCAATGTGAAGAGCACGTGCGGGTGCGGCTCATCGTTCAACGTGTAAGAACTCTCCTCTGAAAAACGGAAGCCTCGCATAAGCGAGGCTTTTGTTTTGCCCGTTCTAATGGGCCTCATTTCGGCGAACTTGGATTGGTGGTTCCGGCTGGGTTAGGGTTCGCTGTCGAGCCAGGCGCCGGATTTGGCGAGTTTGGATTGCTGGTTGGCTGACCAAATCCTGGTTGGTTCATTCCCGGCTGATTAATACCAGGTTGTCCGAACGCACCCGGTACGCCGGTGGCCGCGCCAGCTCCTAACCCTCCTCGTGACGTCGGATCCATCGTGGGGTCGTATACGAATTGCCATTCGTTGTAGTGGTTCTTCTGCTGGAACTCCTTAAGTGATTCCTTTTGTGAGGGAATCGACACTCCAACAATGGCGCCTCCGCCGAACGTCTTGCCGGCAAGTTGATCTGTCGAAAGCGCATTTCCCGCACTCCCAGCCGGACCAGCAGGAGAATTTGCTCCGCCAGGAGCAGTGCCGGCAGATGTGCCGGTAGCAGTGTTCTGCCCGCCGGCGGACGTGCTCGATGAGGTTGAACTAGTGTTGTCGCTCGTTGCGCTTGTGCCCAAGCCAGTGCCGATCGTCGAAGGACTAATACCGGGCCCCGAGGGACTCAATCCTCCGGTAGTCGTGATCTTCTGGCCAAAGAACCCTGTTGGAGGTCTCGCCTGCCCAAACTGGATTGGCTGCCAGTCATCCTTTCCCGTAATGGGATCGAGGTACTTGCGGCGGAGAAACCGAATGTTGTTTGTATTCTCCAGTTGATCGAGATCGGAAGGATAACGTCCAAACTTCTTGTAAAAGCGCCGGATTGCCAACGCGTATTGCTCCCCCCGGCGAATCAGCTCATCCTCCTTCTGGCGCTGAATTGCCTTCGCTGCCCTGGGAGCGGCAACGGCTAGAGCGATGACCAGCAGGGTAAGCGCGAACAGAATCGCCAGCAGAACATACCCCCGCTCCCATTTTGCGCGTCTGATTGAGCTTCTCGCCAACATCTCTAATCCATCAACTTAACCCTGCGTGAGCGGGATGGTTTGCCGATTGTTGTTCAGCACATCTTCAATCTCAACCTGATTGCTCTGGATGCGCAGAATCTTGTATCGGCGGTTCACGATATCGCCTTCGCGGCCGATGAACACTGCATCTCCATTCGCTAGAAAGATGCTCTTCGGTTCACCAGGCTTATTGGCAAATCCGAAGAACTTAAGCGGGATTGGCGGAGGTGGTGGGGGCGGCGGAGGTGGTTGAGGTCCGATTGGCTGTTTTACTACTGCCACGATTGGACGCGGAGGTGGTGTAGCCTGCGGCTCGAATATATTTCTACCGGTTCCTCTGTAGTCCGCGGCCTCGCTGTTCTTGAGGAGATCGGTTCGCAGCGTTGGATCCAGCGGCACAGTCGATTTGACTCGTCCAACTCCACGTTGGTTCGCTGCTTCTGGTTGAGTGGGCACAGCATTAGGCACCGAGGCAGCAACACTCGGAGTCGGCGAGCTATACGAGAGGAACATGCGCACAAGAAACACGACTGCAATCGCCATGAGCGCGAGCATGACGTAGAGTTCTTTCTTATTTTCCGTTCCAACTTTCATTCAGGGTTACGTGCGTAAGTACGTGTCGAGCTTCATATCCAGGCGAACTTCACCATTGCTCGGTCCTTTCTGGGACTTTTCTCCTGTTAGAGCGACACTGTCGATAATGAAGAACATCTTGTCGCGCTCAACGGCGTTCATGAACTTCACAATGTTTACATAAGGCCCGGCGAGGCCAGCGTGAATCTCCAGGTTCTCAATCCCGTTGAGCTGCCCGGGATCGCTCTTGTAGTTCACTGAAGTGATCCGAATATGGTTCGCATTCGCCAGCTTTCCCAATTCGGCAACGACATCGGAGTAACGGCCGGGTAGTCTGTTTTGAAGGAAACGAGCATCATCTTTTTGCGCCTGTGCCAACTTCTGATCGATCCCGCGCAGCGGAACCGTTGTTTGGCTGAGCTGTCGGTACTCTTCTTCGGCCTGCTGCTGTACCTGAGCAGGTTGCGCAGCCGCTCCGCGTAGCGGCAACAGCAAGTACACTACTGCGGCCAAATCAATGCAGCCAAGGATTGCGATGGTGGTGATGATTCGTTTTCTCGCACGGGAGAGGTCCGCCATCACTCGCCTCCCTCGATCGCCTCGTGCGGCAAATATGATGCGACGATGTCCGACTTCACCCCTGCACCCTCGCCTTGCTTTTCGTGTACCTCAGAGCTGATTTGTGGGGAACGGAAGTGCGGCGACTTTTCCATGTTGCGCAGAAGCTCGACAGCCGTGTCGCGGGTCTCTCCTTCCACCTCAACTTTCAATGTGAATCGATTTCGCTGATCGATTGTAGGCGCGATCGAGGTCACGCGGAGGCCTGCGGGCATCACCTTCTCCATATCCTCCATGAGCTTTGTCCATGAGAAGGATTTTCTCAAAATAGCACTGTTGAGAAATTGTGATTCATCGCGCGTGCCTCGGTTCTCCGGACGCGCCAGAACCACCTGGGCCTGCTGCGATTCTCTCTTGAGTTCCGCCAATTTGGCCTGTGCCTGGCGAGCGCTTTCCCACTCGCGTTGGGAATTCTGGTAATGCCGAATGGAAATGAACACCATGAAGGCGGTAAATAGCGCAACGAGCATGAGCGCAGTTCCCCATTGCCGATAAAACCGTCCTTCATCTTCGTAAGGACGTGAAGCTAAATTGACGGCGATCTTCATGAGCGGGTGAGCACTCCAGCGATTCCAGCCAGTGTCGATTTGGGAATGCCATCCCCGGAAAGGCTCTCGCCCACATCGATTCCGGAATCCAGGCTCTCTGGTCGCAGGCCGGTCTGCTCCTGCAACGCTTGCGCTAGTTCGTCACTGTTGACCGAGGAGAACAGGAATATCCGTTCGATCTTTGCCGAGTAGTTATCTTCAAAGAAGACAATCGACGGATAAACCTCATTGGCAATATCTGTTCCACTTCGGCCAGGAAGAACATCAAGACTCCGGTAAAAGATCACTTCATTTCCCTGAGCGATTGCGATGGACACATAGTTCCCATCGAGCTTCACCAGCAGGGTTGGACGAGCTGCTTCCACTGCGCTCAGCGCCGCGAGCGTCGACGGCAACACCACTCCAGGTTCGTATCCGGCGCCCCGAATGACAGATTCGTACTCGTTCAACACCTCGCGAGGGCACACCGCAGCCAATACTTTGACAATACCGTCCTTCCGATAGCTCTGGAAAGACAGCGCCGCATGATCTGCATCGAATGGCACGGATTTGCGTAAGCGGAACCGAATGATTGGATCGGCCTCTGCGGGCTTCTCGGAAAGAGTGTCGAAGTCCAACAGCAGCACACGCACGGCCCCGTCGGGCAGCACGGCAATTACGTCGCGCTTGCGACCGCCGACCGCCGACAATGCGCTTTCGATTGCCTGCATCAGAGTGGTTGGATCGGCGATATTGCCCGGAGTGAGCGACGGGCGGACGAGATCTCGCTCCAGCTTGCGCCATGTGTGCACGTCGAGACGGCTGCCGTCGGACTTAGCGCGGGCGGCGATTACGCCTTGAGGCGTAATCTCGCACGCGAGTCTCGGTTTGGGAATGCGGATGCGGGCCATGTTATCTCGATGTCTCTATGAAGGTGACCTTGTTGATCTCCTTCAATGTTGTGGTTGCCGAGCGAACCTTGGCCAAGGCTGATTCGCGCAGGAAGCGCATACCCTCTTCTCGGGCAGCTTTGCGCACTTCCGATGTTGGCTTTTTCTCGAGAATCAGTTCGCGAATGCGATCGGTTAGATCGAGCAGTTCGTGAATGGCGGTGCGTCCTTTGTACCCGGTTCCTGCGCACTCGATACAGCCTTCGCCTTCGTAGAAGGTAAACTCCCGCCATTCGGGACCGTCCAGGCCACTGGCTTCAAGTTGCTCGACGGAGTAGTGCACCGGCTTTTTGCACGAATCGCAAATCACGCGCACAAGTCGTTGCGCCAGAATGCAGTTCAGAGCGGAAACGAAGTTGTACGCTTCAACGCCCATGTTCAGGAAGCGTCCGATCACATCGACAACGTTGTTGGCGTGGACGGTTGTGAACACCAGGTGTCCGGTGAGCGCCGACTGAATGGCAATTTGTGCCGTCTCCGTGTCGCGAATCTCTCCGACCAGAATCTTGTCAGGATCATGACGCAGGATCGATCGCAGCCCTCGCGCGAAGGTCAATCCCTTCTTCTCATTGACTGGAATCTGTGTAATGCCGCGAATCTGGTATTCGACTGGATCTTCAATGGTGATGATCTTGTCTTCTTCACTCTTGATCTCATTCAAAGCCGCGTAGAGCGTCGTCGTCTTGCCCGAACCTGTCGGGCCGGTCACGAGCACCATTCCGTACGGCTCTTTGATGTAGCGCCGAAAATGTCTCAAGTCCTCTTCATCGAATCCAACTACATCGAGCGTGAGCTTGCGGAACTTCTCGCTCATTGACTCTTTATCGAGCACGCGAAGGACGCCGTTCTCACCATGCACGGTGGGCATGATGGAGACGCGGAAGTCGATGAGTCTGCCCTTGTACTTGACCCGGAAGCGACCATCCTGAGGAACGCGACGTTCGGCAATATCAAGCTCGCTCATGACCTTGATGCGCGAGACGATCGTCGAATGATGTTCTTTCGAGATTGGAGGCATCGCCTGCTGCAGCACGCCGTCGATGCGGTACTTCACCGCGACGGAGTCGTCCATCGTCTCAATATGGATATCGCTGGCGCGCCGTTCGAGAGCGGTGAAGATCATCGTATCCACCAGCCGGATGATGGGGCTGATGTCCTGCTCTGAAGTCAGGCGCTCGATCGAGATGGTCTCGTCGCCCGCTTCGTCCTCACGCACCACATCGAAGGTGAAGCCTTCGGTCGCCTCCTCCAACACGCGCTGCGATTGCTCGGTCTTCTTCAGAATCTCATCGATCTGCTCCAGTGTGGCGACCTTCGTGTTCACACGCTTGTTCAGCAGCAGGCCGATCTCATCGATCATCATCAGCCGGCTCGGATCGGAGATGGCGATGGTGAGCTCGTCGCCACGTTCTTCGAGCGGGACGAAGTTGTACCGAAACATCAGGTCGACAGGGACAGTACGAAAAAGTTCGTGCTGGATGTGATAGTTCTTCAGATCGACGAACTCGCGCCTATAACGCTTGGCTAAATCGCGCGCACGCGCTTCCGAGCCACTATCGCTGGCTCCGCCAACAAAAATTGCAGAATCTGCCATTCCAAAAATCCTTATCCGGCTGCGACCGCGCCTAACTGGAAGATAGGTAGATAGAGTGCGATCAGAACGAACGCAACTACGATGCCCATGACAATTAGAATCGCCGGTTCAATTAACGACAAAGCAGCTCCCAGAGCTGTTTGCACGTCTTCTTCCAGGAACTCTGCAACTGAGTTCAACATCGCCGGCAGCGCACCTGTCGATTCGCCTACCTCGACCATTTCGTACGCCAATTCGGGAAAAACCCCGCTCTCTTCCATGCTGCGCGAGAGCGGACGTCCCTCGCGAACTTTATGAACAGAATCGAGCACCGCGTTCGAAACCAACTTGCTTTCCATCGAGTGCCCCGCTGTCTCAAGCGCCTGCACCAGCGGCAAGCCGCCGCTCAAGAGCGTGGACATCGTGCGCGAAAACAGCGCCACCTGATACTTCAGCCAAATAGAGCCTGCGATGGGCATTCCCAGCCGCACGCGATCAAAAGCCACACCCCCGGTATCCGTTTTGCTCCACCGCCACAAAAGGAAAATGGCGATCGCGACGGCCGGAATGGCGAAGAGAATCCAGCGCTTGACGAAGTCGCCTATGCTGAGCACAAAGACAGTCAGTGCCGGCAGGCGTCCATTCCCAATCTGGGAATAGAGCGTCTGAAACTGCGGTACTACGTAGCTGAGCAGAAACGTAAACATCAGCGTCACCATCGTGACCAGCAGAGCCGGATAGATCAGCGACGCGACCAGCTTCTTACGGAACGTGAGTGCAATTCGTTGGAAGGCGATGTAACGCCCAAGCACCTCTTCCAGATTGCCGCTCTTTTCTCCTGCCAGCAGCGTTGTCGTATAGACACCGGAAATAGCTCCCGGAGCAGCGTGACGAAAAGCATCCGACAAGAGTTCGCCCGTCCTCACTCTCTGACGCACATTCTCGATAATCGATTTCAGATAGCGATTTTTCTGTCTTCTGGCGAGCAGATCGAGGCCCTGAAGGATCGGTAGGCCGGCTCGAATCAGCGTCAGAAACTGTGAGTTGAAGATGACGAACTGTTCGAGCTTTACTTTTTTTTGACGTTTTGATCCGGCAGCCCCCAGTAAGCCACGTGTTTTGATAGAGGTAACCAGCAGCCCTTGTTGGACGAAACGGTCGCGAACCTCAGCTGGAGAAGCGCCATGCTCCACGTGCTCGGAGAGGTGCCCACGTTCATCCGATGTCTGAACCAGGTATTCCGCCATGCCGATTATTCAAAGTCTAACATTCGGAAATCAGGCACAAAGGCAGGTTCCCGAACGTGAGTTAATGCACGTATCAAAGAGGTGAACGCAGAAGAGACAAGGACTTGCGGAAGAATGTCGGTAGTTCCATTGATCCAAAACAGACCGACGCGAACCCCTGCGCGGGTTTTTGGCTGACGGAATATGTCGCGGGAGCCCGAGCACCTCAAACCGGCCAAGAGTGGCCATACGTCCTTTGTCCCTGGACGCTACACTCCGGCTGCCACTGTGGACGACTTGGCCGCGTGTGCATCGAGGACTCGGGCGCTGTACACCAGTGCCGCTCCGGCATTAAGTGCGACAGCAACCCCAAGAGCTTCGGCAATCTCTTCCTTGCTTGCTCCCGCCTTGATCGCCGCGTCGGTGTGGACCGTGATGCATCCGTCGCAACGAGTCGTGACCGCAACGGCAAGTGCAATCAGTTGCCGCGTTTTCTCGTCGAGATGGTTAGTCTTCTTACCTGCGTCGCTAAGTGTGCGATAGCCACGAACCGTATCGGGACTCAGCTCGGCAAGTTTGCCCATCGTGTTCAGCAGATCCTTTAGATATCCGTTCCAATCCATCATCATCGGAGTTCGCTCCAGTTCCCAAGGAGTTTACATATTTACCGAGGGAGGGTGTGGACATTTCGCAAGCTGTCCGAAGTATTTATTAGAGGTACACGCCGCCAAGAATCTAGATCGATCCCAACTGACGGAGATCGGCGCCCCGGACATGATTTTGGAGGACGAGATTTAAGAACCCGCACCGCTCTGCACGCTGGTAGCGTGATTGTGCTCAAAGGTGACCTTCACCGGATGCCCATTATTGTCATATTCCAGCGTGCGATTTCCGTAATCTCCGCCGCTTCCTTGCGGGACACCGATACCGAGCGCCATCGCGACTTGCAGCTCGTTCATTCCCTGCTTGGCCTGATGCTGGCTGATTGCGCTCCACACATCCGCGGGCCAGTGTTTGTAGAGTTCGTGTGGGTCGTCTACGTAAAAGGTATCGTTGATGTAAAGGTTATAGTCGCCACCACGATTTCCGCCGATCGGCGCCGCATACATCTTCTTGTCATCCGGCCTTTGGAAGATAGCCATCACCTGCTCGTTGCGAACACGAACTCCAGGAGCAACCTCTTCAGCCTCCGCATTGGGCGAGGTTGCTTGAATCACGTTGGTGATTTCCAGCTTATCGAGCGGAGGCAGCAAGCCGGCAGGATGCTTGAAATCTACGCGTCCGGAAGCGTACGGGTAGAAGTAAATCTGATTGCCTGCCTTGACCCAAACGGTTTTTCCATCCAGAGCTTCTTTCGCCGATTTCAGATCGTAAGCATGGACCTGAGTGGGAACGACATAGTCGTCAGCACTGAAATTGGGATTCGGTGCGGCTTGCCTCGGAGCCGGCGCAGGCGCATTGCGCTCGCGGTAAATGAAGAACACGCGAAGTCCGATCAGCACGAGAAAAATGAGGATGATGATTTGAACGCGTCTTGACATGCGATTATTCCTACGCTGCTGTGCCCGAGCTCTCGCCGAAGTTACTGCGGAACAACTGAATCATGTCGGCAAATGCCAGGTCAGCGGAAAGCGGATCGTAGCGCGGACCTTCGTCGCGCATGAATGCATGCTCCGCCGGATAGAGCTTGACGCGATATTTCACTCCAGCCTGCTGGAGAGCTGTTCGAATCTTCTCGTGTCCCTCTTTGGGAACATGTGGATCCGCTTCTCCGAAGATCATCAGCAGTTCACCCTTTATGTCATTGCCACGCTGCAGCGAGCCGGCATCCTCTTCTTTGCCGAGCCGGCCATCGTGGATTCCTGTTCCGTAAAAACACACGGTAGCGCGGACGTCGGGCTGCAGGGCAGCGCGGAACGCCAGGTGTCCACCGATGCAGAATCCCGCAGCCGCCAGTTTCGCAGGAGTAACCATCGGATGCTGCGCTAGAAAGTCCAGTACCGCACGGCAATCCCGATCGAACTCCTGAACTGAAGTTTTGGATGCATCCGCAAGTCCGCGAGTTCTGCCGTTATCATCAAACGGCAGGGCAGTGCCTGGTTTTTCGATACGGTGATAGATTTCAGGCGCCGCGACTACGAATCCATACCCTGCCAAGCGCACGCAGGAGCGCAACATCGGTGGCGTAAGCTGAAAGATGTCGGAATAAAAGATGACGCCGGGGAATCGGCTCTTATTGTCCGTACGCGGTGACGCAACGAACATGCGCAGAGGGGAGTTGTCGACGACGATGTCGGTGAATGTAGCGCTCACTTGCATTTACAGTTGATTAGAAATCACGTCTGCCAATTTGGGCAAAGGTCGCTGAATGAAGGCGATGATTCTCCATCATCCGGATTCCATGGCCAGGCATCCGCTCCGATTGTGCGAGGTGCCCGATCCGGAGCCAAGAGCCGACGAAATCGTGATTCAGGTCACCGCCTGCGGCATCTGCCGAACTGATTTGCACGTTGTCGAAGGGGAGCTTCAGCCGAAACTTGCGAACGTCATTCCTGGTCACCAGGTGGTCGGGCGAGTCGTGCGTTCGGGAACTGACGTGAAGAAATACTCTCCGGGTGCGCGCGTTGGAGTCCCCTGGCTGCATCGCACTTGTGGTATCTGCGAATTTTGCACGAGGGCTCGCGAAAATCTCTGTCCCAATGCTCTGTTCACCGGCTGGACTGCCAATGGCGGATATGCGGAGTTCATCGTTGCACCTGAAAAATTCATCTATCCCATTCCGGAACGGTTTAGCGATCTGGCCGCGGCTCCGCTTCTCTGTGCAGGAATCATTGGTTTTCGTTGTCTGCGATTAGCCGAGCTTCAACAAGGAGATGCTCTCGGCATTTATGGATTTGGAGCAGCCGGACACATCTGCATTCAAGTCGCGTGCCACCTCGGCTATCGCGTCTTTGTATGCACGCGCGAGGAGAAGCATCGCAATCTGGCAGCCGAACTTGGCGCCGAATGGGTGGGCGGAGCCTACGAAGATCCGCCAACTCCGCTGAACGCGGCAATTATCTTCGCGCCCGCCGGCGAACTTGTCCCCGCCGCACTCAAGAGTCTCAAGAGGGGAGGCACGGTCGTACTCGGCGGAATTCACATGAGTGATATTCCGCAGTTCTCATACGATCTCCTCTATTGGGAGCGCAGCATTCGCAGTGTCGCGAACAATACGCGCCAAGATGGGATCGACTTCCTGCGAATCGCGGCCGAGATCCCCATTCACACGCAAGTGCAAACATTCGATCTCCAGCAGGCGAATGAGGCTCTGGAAGCCCTAAAAAACGATGGCGTCCGCGGAGCCGGTGTGTTGACGATTCAGAAAGGGAACAGCTAATTGCAGCGAAAAATCTTCTGGGCAATCTTCATCATTCTCGGTCTAATCGCGGACTTCTCCCTCCCTCTTATTTGGGGAATCATTGCTACGATTCCCGTTCTATTTTTGAGCTGGTGGATTGCTTATCGCAGTGGCTGGTTTGACGTGTAAGCGCGAGAGCTCGAAGTGAATAAACGGCGAGCTAGGGCGGAATACATAGTCTTCGCCGAATCTCTGCGATGATTTCATCGGGTGCTTGGGAGACATCGATAACGATTGCGTCTTCCGGTTCTTCCAGATCAGTAAGCTGGCTGGAGAGCATCTCCGGCTTCATGAAGTGATTTTGCCGGTGTGAAAGACGGTCATGGATGAGTTGGGCACTTCCTTTGAGATAAACGATTCTGGCTTCGACTCCTGAGGTGAGTTCATCACGATATTTTTGTTTCAATGCTGAACACGCAAGTACCGCGTTCTGTCTCGATTCACTCCAGTCGTCGATGGCGCAGCGTATAGCAGCGAGCCAAGGCTTGCGGTCCGCGTCAGTTAGAGGGAGTCCGCGAGTCATCTTCTCAACGTTCAAGGCAGGATGAAATTGATCGCCATCGGCGAAAATCCACTGGAGAGATTCGGCGAGCATCCTGCCGATCAGCGTTTTGCCTGAACCTGCGACTCCCATCACGACGATGACCATTGTGAAAAGAAGCTGTTTCCCCTGACGAGCGTATTTCCAAAAATTCAGTCGTTGAACGATCTTACGCTGATGGTGTGCGGTTTCCGTTTCTCTGCTGATCACGTCGCTACGCTACAATCGCCCACACATGACTGCAAGCAGCATGAAACTGTACCTGGCGGAAGAGGGTGTGCTCTTGGAGCGCGAAAACGCTCTTCTGACCGTTGAACAATCGTCTTGGGATGCTCTTATCACACGCGATGACTTGATCTCGTATCTTTCGGAATCAGCTCGAACGACTCGCCCTCCTTCCAACAAGAGCATTGGGGATTTTCATCTGAAGCCGCCAATTGGCACTCAGGAAGTGTGGGCTGCTGGTGTTACATACTTCCGCAGCCGCAACGCCCGGATGGATGAATCCAAGAGCGCCGGTGGTGGCGATTTCTATGATCGTGTTTACAGTGCGGAGCGACCTGAGCTCTTCTTCAAAAGCACACCGCATCGCGTGGTTGGTCCCGGAGGTAACGTCGCCATTCGTAGTGATGCGAAATGGTCGGTTCCCGAACCAGAACTTGCTATCTTGATCAGTCCTACCGGCAAAGTTCTTGGCTATACGATTGGTAACGATATGAGCTCTCGCGATATCGAAGGCGAGAATCCTCTATACCTTCCTCAAGCAAAAATCTACGACCGTAGTTGCTCGCTCGGCCCTGGAATTCTGGTAATGCCAAAACCTGTGCCGCCATCCACCGAGATTCACCTTGAAATTCACCGTGAAGGGCAGCAAGTCTTTGCCGGGACAACTCAGCTCAGCAGCATGAAACGCGATGTAAAGACACTGGTCCAATATCTCTATCGCGACAATTCATTCCCCAATGGCTGCTTTCTTCTGACCGGAACGGGAATTGTGCCACCAGACTCGTTCACATTGCTGCCTGGTGATGAAATTCGCATCACCATCGACGAAATTGGCACTCTCGTGAACCGAGTCGGTTGAGAAATTGAAAACAGAAGTTCAGGGAAACCGCTTTAGCACTTCCTTGAAGAACCGCATGGATCACATCAGTTCGGTTTGCAGACCCTCACGTCTTCATCCCGTATGAAGAAATGCGCGGAACACTTTTCTGAGCCACAGATTACCGGCGTGATGCCGGCCATCTGACGACGAGTGATCAGGCCCAGCGTTCCGCATTCGGGACAGGCGAGAACGGCCCAATACGGGTCTTCGTTCTTGCCGACCTCTCCGGCATTTTCCAGCACGAAGACCGTGCCAGGCTGCATTTGCTCGGGAATCCACTCTGTCAGGATGTTTAGCTCAGCTACCATTCGGTCACCTCCGACCTTGGGTCGCTCCGCATTCGCGAGAGCCGTGCAAAACTGGGTTTAGGCGCTGCGCCGCAGCCGCAGTCGCCGAGTGTCGTCGTTGTTGTGTTCTTCCTTCCCACGCAGACGCCTTAAGGCGCGTCGCTTGTGAACTTCAGCCTGGATCTCCTCGACGGCATCCGTGAGACAAATAGCGAGCAAGGGTTGCCGCGAGTTCTTCAAGAGATCGACAATCTGCCGCTCAGAGTTCTCGAGGTAAATGCGTTTCCCATCAGTGAGCAAGTGATACTCGCTGCCCGAGGTCACCGTCTCGATCAATCTCTTGCCCAACTCGCGTTGCAGATACCTCATTACCTGGCGGACACGCTGGAGCGAAAATCCTTTTCGCCGCAGCTCGCAGATCACCGCAACTTCCGCTAGGTCGTCGAGGGTGTAGATGCGGTTGCGCCCGCGCCGCTGCGGAACCACGATCTTGCGCTCATCCCACCATTGCAACTGGCGCGCCGTAATGCCGGTGAGCTCCATTACATCAGCGGAAGTGAAGCTCTGCTCCACCGTGTTCGTCCTCTGCTCGCTGCCGTTCTTTTTTATCTGCGGCTTCATCGATCAAACATTTCAGAATTGAAATGTTTAAAACAAAATACACCCATGTTGTTGGATGTCAAGCGGGAAGAGTTGATCTGTGAGATGCGGAGCAGCTTCGGCGTTCCTGCGTCTCAGTTACTATGATCGAGACGTGAGTCCGGCCGACCGAGGTCCGCATCGCGCGTGCCCATATTTCTCGTTCACCATTCGCTTGCGGCATACCTGATCTTTTTCGCCAGCTACACGGTTTTCTGCCGTCGGCCGTTTTCCGGGCACACATATCGATCGTCCGGCGGCAGCAGTGATTGGCGCGGCAATGATGTTTGCCTTTCGCGTGTTCGGCCCAGAGCAGGGACTGCGCAGTATCGATTATGCGACGATTGTGCTTCTGTTCGCGATGATGGTCGTCGTGGCCGGACTTCATCTGGCTGGATTCTTCGAGTGGATCGCCGATATCTTGATCGCGCACGTGCAGCCTGGCTGGTTGCTTCCGGTGGTGATCTTCACCAGCGGAATCTTGTCCGCATTTCTCGTGAACGACATCGTTTGCCTCCTGATGGCGCCGCTGGTAATGCGCATCAGCCGTCAGCTCGGACGTAAGGCCACACCTTATCTGCTGGCGCTTGCTACGGCATCGAACATCGGCAGTACGGCGACGATTACCGGCAATCCACAAAACATTCTGATCGGTTCGGTGTCGCGCATTCCGTATTTGGATTTTCTAGCGCACCTCGGTCCAGTGGCCGGCATCGGGCTATTTCTCGACTGGGGAATTCTCTACCTGATTTACTTCCGCACAGACGCGAAGGCATCTGTGCCTGCAAGAGAAGATCCGGTTTTTACCAGTCCAGGGTCACACCTGATCTTTCCCGTATTGGTCACCGTGGCCGTACTTGGCGGATTCCTCGCCGGATTGCTGCCTGCGCTCGTAGCAGCAGTCGGGGCCGCAGCGGTGTTGCTACATCCTCGCTATCCTTCGAGACAGATCTATAAAGAGGTGGACTGGTCGCTGTTGGTATTCTTTATTGGGCTTTTCTTAATCGTCGGCGGCGCGGAGCAATCCGGCATTGCGCGCGAGCTGTTGTCGATGGCCGAAGGGTTCAATCTACACAATCGCTGGATCTTCAGCGGCGCCGTGGTCTTCCTTTCAAATGTCGTGAGCAACGTGCCGGTAGTAATGCTTCTGAAAGATCTGCTGCCCAACTTTGCAGACGCGCATCATTTCTGGTTGCTGTTGGCGATGACGAGCACGCTAGCCGGCAACCTGACGATCACGGGATCGGTCGCGAACATCATCGTTGTGGAGAAAGCGCGAGAAGAATCGCCGGTCACCTTTCGCGAATACCTGAAGGCTGGAATTCCGGTAACTGCAGCCACAATTATCGTCGGCGTGATCTGGCTCAGCTACTTCTGATTCGAATCGCATCCCCCGCCAACAAAATGGACGATTTCCAGTCGATCGCCTTCCCGCAACGGAGTTTCTGCCCAGCGGTTACGAACCGCAATTTCACGATTAAGTTCCACGGCCACGCGATCGCCCTTGAGCTGCAGATGCTCGATGAAGTGCGCGAGAGAAGCGCCATCGGGACACTCCTTGGGTTGGCCGTTGACAATTACCGTCATAAAAACAGTGTAGCGAAACGATGCATTAAAGCGGAGCGATGCATTAATACGAACGGCAGGAACGATGCACGCCTCGCGTGGTTTTACCTACTCGCACTGACAACGAAAACCCGGCCGAGGGCGGCCGCAGGTCCTAAATTTTATTGCGTCCCTTTAGAACGAGAACTGAACCTGTAAATCGATTCTCCGGTTCGAGGACTGCGAGCCGAAGGGCCCGCCGTTTCCGGCGAGTGAAATCGATTCGCCGAAGCTGGAATTTCCCGTGAAGGCTTGCGGGCTGAGCACGCCGACTGGCGGAGCAAGATTCTGGTGGTTGAAGAGATTTCTCGCTCCTGCGCTGAAGGTCAGGTTATAGCGATGAGCGGTTCGCCCGCCGCCGAAAATACCGCCCATCGGACCGCCACCGAAACCCCCGAAGCCGCCGCGCTCATGATCGCCACGACCGCCGCCTCCGCCGCGCCCGCCGCTCGTTCCCTCCATCACAGGTCCAAGGCCGATGGTCTTGCTGACGCGCAGATTCACGGAGACGTTTGCCGGCCCGGTGCCGAAGTTGATCGGTATCGGCGTGTAGGCCTGTCCCGGAGCGGGAATTGAGAAGCAAAATGGGTTCGTTGTCGCCAGCACCGGGCAATTCGCCGCGCCAACCGCGAGACCCGGGCGAGCGTTGAAGATCGAGGTGCCCAGGATTTCCTCGGGGATAGTGATGTTATACGGCGATCCCGAGCTCGCGAAAATGAACGGGCTCAGCCGTATTCCAAAAGGCGCCATGAACGTTCCACCGAGAAATAGGCGGTGGCGAACGTCGAATGCAGCGCGGCCATAGTCTGCGCTCGGATCGTACGGATTCGTCGGGAAGCTTCCAGCGCCGGAAGTATCGCTGTTGGCGAAATTCAGCGAGTAAAAGCCAAACACGGAAAGGTTCGGCCCAACACGCATGTTGAGATTCGTCATGAGCTGGTTCTGCTTGAAGATTCCCTCCGACTGGTACTCGTAAATGCTTCCGATTGAACAACCAAGAGGGCACACTGGATTTGTCGGAAACGTTCCCGGGAGCGGAGCGTTGATGTTATCGGTAAAAAGCTGATGAAGTCCGCGCGCGTTCAAATAAGTGAGTGAGAGCTTCGTGCTTTTGGTGAGCTGATGCTCAATTCCAACCGCGCTCTGCAAAATGTAAGGAGCGCGCAGGTTCGGATCGATGCGATAAACGTTCGAGGGCACACCCGTGAATCCGGCAAACGAAGAAGGAATGTTGTTAGGCCCAAAAGACGGCGAGCTGATTACGAACGATTGCTGCGTGGTTCCGTTCAGCCGCTCTGCTTGCAGCACTAGATTCTGGGGGAAGCGGTCGTAGAAGATTCCGTATCCCGCCCGAAGTACCGTTTTGGGAGTGGAACCTTTGCGTCCCAATCCCCAGGCAACTCCGATGCGTGGAGCGAAGTCGGTGTAGTCGTGAATGTCGCTCTGCGTCTCGTAGCGCAGTCCGTAGCTGAAAGTCAAATTCGGACGCGCCTTCCAATCATCTTCGGCATATACGCCGAGGTCGAGGAAAGTATCAGAGATTTGCGGTTGGCCAGTTGTGATGGAGAACTGGTTCGGTTGATTGTTGACGAATGCCGTGAGCGATGGATACGTGAAAGTTCCGTTGAAATTCGACGCGAGCAGATCGGAAGCTTGCGAGAGGCGCAGGCGGCCGCCAAACCGAACCGAGTGATTCCCGGAAACGTACGAAGTGTAGTTCTGGATTTCGTAGTGGTTTTCCTGATTAACCACGTGGCCGGCGCTATTTCCACCGGTCGCGAAGAAACCTGGAACGGAGAGCTCCGGCGCCGTGCTAAGCGGGATTTGGTCGCTGTGATCGCGATTGTATTGGAACCGAATCTCGTTCACGATCTTGGAGCCAAATACCTGGGTGTCGCTGATTTGAACACTGTGCTCGGTGTTGTCGGAGGTATAACCCAGCGACGGCAGCGTTGGGCGGTTTGCGTTCTGCCCTACTCCGTTGTTGTCTTCATGGTTGTTAAAGAACTGATAACGAGCGGTAACGGTATTTGTTCCGGTGACCTGATAATCGAATCGCGGGCTGACATTCGTGCGCGTACGCGGCGCCGGAACCGTGACATCGGCGCACTCCGGAAGAGTGAGGCCACCACACTGCGGATTTACGACAGCAACGTCGCCGATATTCCGGCGCTGAGCGTCAAGGAAGAAGGAAGCCTTCTTTCCCAACGGCCCGCCGAAGTTGCCCTCAAATTGATTCGAATGGTAATCCGGCTTCGTCGGCGAGAAGGGATTCCGGGAATTCAAGATCGAGTTGTTCTCGTTGTATTCGAGCTGACCGTGGAATTTGTCTGATCCGGGCTTCGTGAAGATTTCGATTCGGCCATAGCCGAGCTTGTCGTACTGTGCCGAAAAGGGATTCTGGTTGATACGAATCTCGCGAATCGCAGACTTAGGCGGGAGCTGTCCGGCGGTGAATCCATCGATGTACATTTGTCCGCCGTTTGGCCCGGCGGATGGTCCGGCAAGAGCCTGCAGCTCATTCTGCAGTTCGTCAGGATCGTCAGACAGCGCATCCAGATCCTTCCCCTTCAGCACAACGGTGTTGGCGTTGTTGCTGGGAGCGGTGTCGAGAGTATTTCCCTCGGACTCGACGTTGACCTTTTCCTGGACGACTTCGATCTGCAGCGGAATATCGAGCGTCTGCGCGCGACCGGCTCCAATCGTCACCGCGTCCTTTGCGTACGGCGCGAAACCTTGAGCTGAAACCGTGACGGTGTACTGTCCGGGTGGGAGGCCCTTGATGTCGTAGCTGCCGTCGCCGCCGGAAGTCGCGGTTGCCGTCTGGCCCGAGGAGGATGACTTGGCGGTAATCTTGGCGCCCGGAATCACGGCGCCGGTAGGATCGGCAACTTTTCCATGCAAGCTGCCAGTGGTCTGAGCTATTGCGGCAGTGGCCGAGAATGCAAAGAGTAAAAGTACAGCAACATCTCTGAATGTATAAAACCAACGAATCACGTCGCGCCTATCACCTCTCTAGAGGATGAATTAAGACTTCACTGCTGATTCTCGCCTTCGCCTCCACCCATGCTCCAGCCGGAGAGCAGGTTCGCACTGGTCTGAGTGGGTGCGGCAGTGAGAATGGGTTCGACTCCGCTGAGCAGAGTCAGAGCTGTTACGGGTTCACCGGGAGCGCCCATCGTAGTCACGATCATGACGGCATCTCCCTTTTGGAGATCATTAATGGTCGCCGAGGGCATTCTGCGAATGATCTGTTGAAAATCAGGTCTGCCGCCGCCAGGAGCGCCTGCGCCGGCACCAAATCCGCCGGGACGAGGTCCGGCCTCAGCACTCGCGCCGGAATTTGCGCCGGTGCCTGCAGATTGTCCTTCGCTGGCTGGACCACTCTGTCCAGACGAACGTCGCAGAAAGAACGCGATTCGCTGTGCCATCTCGGGAGGAATCTTGCGCAATTGCGTGTCCGGTGTAATCTTCACGACGACCGGCTTCTTGGTAATCAGGTCTGCCACATTCAGGCTGTTTGCAGAGACATCGATTGAATTCAACGTACCGGCGATGTTGCGGAACGAACCGGAAATCACGGCGTCGGCCGTGAGCTGCTGGCCGTCTGCACTGCGATTGCCGCGAGCACGAAGTTGGTCGCCTGGCTTTACATCATTGATCGAGCTCTTCTTGGCGTCAGAAAACTTTACTGAATCAGGGGCGTAGCGGAGAAACAATGTATTACCATAGGTTTGAATCGCGAGCGTCTGGTTCGGCCCAGTTGAGATCGTGATCGTTCCCGAACTGGGATCAACTGAGCGAACGATTCCTCCCGCTCCGCGGCGCTGCCATTCCTGGATTTCCTGCTGCTGTCGTGAAGCGACGTCACTCTGCTTCATAACGATCATTGACGCAGCTTCTAGTGCATTGTTCTCTCCAGCCTTCCCTCGCACCAGCGCTCGATCTCCGACCTGGACATCTTGCAGGTGAATCGGCGTCGCGTTCTTCAAGTCCTTCTGTCCGGGCTCGGTCTTCACGATCCGCGCCGTATCAGGAACGGTAACGGTCGTTTCGGTTCCCGAATCGGTTTTCAGCGTGACGGAATTGCCGTTAATGGCGGTTACCGTGCCGATGGCGCGGCTGGCGGAAGGACTTTCCTGCGCAATGGCCGGAATGCAAACGCATACACTTGCGGCCAACAGAAGAATCGCAAGCCGGATCGAGTTCATCAATGTACTTGTGGTATTCACGTTTTAGAGCGCGGAGCTGAGCCTGCAGAAGGCTATTTCCCTTAGTTCTGATTTTATTATCCGATAAGGCGTTTCGTAATTCGCGCTACAAACGAGACGCAGCACGTAAAGAATTGTAAGCAGCGCATGGTCCGCAATTTCGCATTGTGAATCGCCGCAGGTTGTTGCCGGTCAGTAGCGAATGGGGTGAGAGTCGTCGTCGCTGCAATAGCCAACATCCATCGGCTATCGTGGACAGTACTGACCATGCCTGGTCAGAGTTGCGCAGCGGGAGTCAGGGACAGCTATTCTGGTGAAGAGTTCTAGATGAGGAAGATTTCAATTGCAATCTTGTAGATGGAATTTGTTTGCTTGTTTTCTGTTGCTTGGAGTGACTGGCTGTGCCGTTGGCCCTAAGTATCACAAGCCGGGCGTTGCTACTCCGCCAACGTGGTCAGCAGAGGAACCCTGGCGCGCTGCGGAACCTAAAGATGGCATTCCTAAGGGGCAGTGGTGGGCGCTGTATCAAGATCCGGTGCTAACCGGACTTGAACAGAATGCGCTGAGTGCAAACCAGCAGATCCAACTTGCGGTCACGCGAGTGGAGCAGGCGCGTGATCTCGCGCGAGTGCAAGTAGCAGGGTTCTTTCCATCCTTGTCCGCTGGAGCGGGCGCCGAACGCCAGCGGCTTTCTGCGAACCGCCCTGCAGTTGGAGCCACT
This sequence comes from uncultured Terriglobales bacterium, assembly GCA_964399125.1. Classification (GTDB taxonomy): domain Bacteria; phylum Acidobacteriota; class Terriglobia; order Terriglobales; family Acidobacteriaceae; genus Gp1-AA112. The sequence goes on along the minus strand of CAYNPS010000010.1, from coordinate 18,211 downwards.
GCGCCGACCACGGCGATCTCCGAGAACATTTTTCAGATTCCCTTTCAGCTCAATTACGAAGCCGATGTCTTTGGGCGGATTCGGCGCAACGTTGAGGCCGCCAATGCGCAATATCAATCGAGTGCCGCGGATTTGGAAAACGTGCGCCTGCTGATTACCTCGGATCTGGCTTCCGACTACTTCACGCTGCGCGAACTCGATGCCGAGATCACCGATGTTCAGGAAGCAATCTCATATGACGAAAAAGGTTTGAAGCTAGTCGAAAATCGTCATGCTGGAGGAATCGCATCCGGACTGGACGTTGCACAACAGGAGACCGTGCTCGATGCCGCGCGCGCACAGCTCCATCTCCTGCAGCAGCAGCGATCGACGTTCGAGCACGCCATCGCAACGCTCATTGGCTCGCCTGCGCCAACTTTTCACGTCACCCCTGCTCCGTTGAACGCGAACATTCCCGCAATTCCTCTTGGTCTGCCTACCGATGTTCTCGAGCGTCGCCCAGACATCGCCGAAGCCGAACGCCAAATGGCTGCGCAAAATGCGCTGATCGGTGTTGCAAAGAGCGCGTTTTATCCATCGGTGCTGCTGTCGGGAGGAGGAGGACTGCAGAGCGCGGACATAACAAAGCTCTTCAGCGCCCCGAGTTCATTCTGGTCATTGGGCGTTTCCGCCACGGAACCAGTGTTCAGTGGAGGTCGCCTTCACGCTCTACTTGATTTCGCCAAAGCCGGATATCAAGGATCAGTTGCGAATTATCGCAACACCGTATTGACAGCGTTCCAGCAAGTCGAGGATGGACTCTCAGGTCTCATAACGTTAGCTGATGCCGCTGCCGCGCAACAAAGGGCAGTCGAGGACGCGCAGCGCTATCTCAACATTGCCAACGATCGTTATGTGGGCGGACTTGTCACCTACCTAGACGTAATCACGGCAGAGCAGACGCTCCTAAGTAATCAACGTTTAGCGACGCAGTTGCTGGGCCAGCGGCTCGTCACGTCGGTGTTCCTGGTCAAGGCTCTTGGTGGAGGCTGGGACCGCAAGGACATCGAAGCGCTCCAAGTGCGCGCGGAAAGGAAGAACATTCTCCAGCAGTGAACTCTTCGACGGCTTAGGCCAGTGATTTCGCTTGTCTTCTGATCTTGGATAGCTACGACTATACTCGGCAGCGCAGCCCGACGAATCCCTGACGCTCTCCTGCGAATCTAGTACTTAAGAGGAGGCGCTGAATATGAAATCGAAAGCGCTGCTCTTTTCAGCTTTGTTCACACTATCTGTTTATCCATTAGTTGGGCAGCAGGAGCCTGCCTTCCCAGGAATACAGGCCAGCCTCATCGTCTCTGCTGAGCCAAGGCACGGCGCAAACGTCCCAGCGCTCCACGCCGAAGATGTGATCGTTACTCAAGGGAAACAGCGGGATCAGGTGATCTCACTCGAACCGCTCCTCGATTCTCAGGCCGGCGTGCAAGTCTTCATATTGATCGACGATTCGCTCTCGACGTCTGATCTAGGTCCAAAGTTGAACGACATTCGGCAGTTCATAAATGTTCAACCCGCGAACGTGCAGGTTGGAGTTGCGTACATGCGCAACGGAACGGCGTTAATCGCGCAAAACCCGACCAATGATCACGCGCTCGCGGCAAAATCTCTGCGCTTACCGACTGGGGAATCCGCTGGTGGCGCCAGTCCTTATTTTTCGCTCGGAGAACTGATCAAGCACTGGCCGGAAACCAATGCCGCTCGCCAGGTCATAATGATCACGGATGGTGTCGACCCATACTGGGACAACTTCAGGCTCGATGATCCGTACGTCAATGAAGCGATCGCGCAGGCGCAGCGTGGACGTGTCGTTGTGAATGCGATCTATGCTCGGGGAGACGGACACGTCGGCCACACGCTTTGGAGAAACAATCTAGGCCAAAGTTTCCTTTCGGAACTTGCGGACTCAACCGGAGGCGAAGCTTATTATCTCGCTAACGATAGTCCGCCTTCGTTCGCGCCTTACTTAAATCAAATCGTGAAACGCATGCAGCACGAATATCTGCTCACGTTCAGTGCTCAGCCTGGAAATAAATCGGGTTTGCAGGCAGTGAAGATCGCGACTGAAGTTCCCAATCTGGATCTGGTGGCTCAGAGCCGAGTCTACGTTGCGGTGAGCTGAGCGATTTTCTTATAGAGGGGGAACGTCCTAATGGCGACTGTCGTCGATGTTCGGCCAACCGCCACATTTCCAGCACCGGCACTGCCCAAAGCCGAGCCTTGCATTCTGGTCATCTTTGGCGCGACCGGAGACCTCACACGACGCAAGCTGATTCCTGCTCTCTATGACCTGGCATGTGTCGGTTGCATGTCGCCCCACTTCGACATCGTCGGCATCGGACGCAAAACGATCAGCGACGATCAATTTCGTGAGGATCTGAAAGAATCCGCAGCACACTCCAAAGATGCGCGTAACTTCAGTCCTGAAGGCTGGAATGACTTCGCTCGCCGCATCACTTACTTTCGCGCCGACTCCGACGATCGCAATTCCTACTCCAAAATCCGCCAGCATGTAGCAGAGATGCAATCTCGTGGAGCAAGTCAGAACGTCTTGTTCTATCTCGCCACGCCGTCGTCTGTGTTTGCCGAAACAATCCGCGGATTGGGTCAGGCGAAGCTGAACCAGAATGAGCGCGGATGGACGCGGATCATCATCGAGAAGCCGTTTGGCAGCGATCTGAAATCTGCGGAAGAGCTGAACCGTATTGTCACGTCGGTTTTTCCCGAAGAGAGTGTCTATCGCATCGATCACTATCTTGGCAAAGAGACAGTGCAGAATATCCTGGTGTTTCGTTTCGGGAATGCTCTGTTCGAACCGATCTGGAATCGAAACTACATCGATTACGTGGAGATCACAGGGGCCGAGACACTCGGCGTGGAGCAGCGAGCCTCGTTTTACGAGGAGACTGGCGCTTTGCGGGATATGGTGGCGAATCACATGCTCCAGTTATTGAGTCTCACCGCAATGGAGCCGCCTCTGGCATTCGACGCGACTGCAGTACGGAGCAAGAAGGTCGAAGTTCTAAACGCGATCCGTCCGATGAAGATCGAGGAAGTCGCTGAACGAACTGTGCGCGGGCAGTACGGCTCTGGCCAGGTCGATGGAAAGCCGGTCCCCGGCTATCGTCAGGAACCTGGGATTGCTGCAAATAGCCGAACAGAAACCTATGCAGCAGTTCAATTCTCAATCGAGAACTGGCGATGGGCGGGTGTCCCGTTCTTTGTGCGAAGTGGAAAGCGTCTCACGCGCAATCTCACTGAAATCGCCGTGCACTTCAAGCGAACTCCTCAGGCTCTGTTTGCACACGAGTCAGATCAGGAAGTTCATCGCAATGTAGTCGCATTCCGCATTCAGCCGAATGAAGGAATCACAGTGGATTTCGCCGCAAAACGCCCAGGAACAGAGATGCACACTGCCAACGTTCAACTCAACTTCCGTTATCGGGAAGCATTCGGAACCAAAACTCCCGTTGCTTACGAAACGCTGTTGCTGGATGCAATGCGAGGCGACGCGACTCTTTTCACGCGCCGCGATGAGGTTGAAGCCGAGTGGAAGCTGATTACGCCGATTGAAGAGGCGTGGGCTCAACTTCCTGCGCCAAAGTTCCCCAACTACGCCGCCGGAAGTGCAGGACCAGAAGCTGGAGATTTACTGTTGAGTAAACACGGCTGGTACTGGCGAACGCTCGACCCGCTCGCCTGACGCGATTATTCCTTGTGACGGTGGAGTTTCCGCTGAACGTCTGGCCAGAACTCGCTCGCGAGTCCTCCGGCGCTGCCGTACAACATGGAAATAATGGAACGGCTGATAGTGAGTCCGACGCCGCGATCGGTGCTCGGGTAATAAGCATTGGACAGAGTGCCGGAACTGAACGCTCCTAGCACATTCTCGAAGGCGAAGCTCTTACCTCCGCTGTCTCTGCGGACCACGAATTCCTGCTCGAGCGCATACAGAAAGCGATGCTTAATGGGTCCACGCCCAAGCCGAAAGTATCGCGGATCCTCTTTGAGAAGTGCGGGGTAAAAGAAATTCGCGAAGAAGTTGCTCGAGACCTGATCGGCGAATGACGCTCCGTAACGTTTCCCGTATCCCGCAGCTCCTTGTCCATACCCGGGAAACTCATTCGTGGCTTGGCTAAGGCCAGCTTGCAATCCCGCAGCAGCGAAGTTAAAGGGATCGAAGCTGCTTCTCTCAAAGAGCTTGAATTTCCCGCTCGCCGTCAGCGGGCGAGCATTCCACTCGTTCGTGACGCTGAACTGCGGTACAACCCCAAGAATACGAGGTACACCTGAGTCGCTCGATTGTGGTTGCTCAGTTGAGGTCGCAGATGGCGCATTCGGAGCAGCAGTCTGCGCTGCAGAAAGTAGGCTCATGCAGCACATGAGCAGCACGCACCCGACTACGAATTTTGTTGTATTGACCACCACCTTCAACCTTCCCACTACGAACTGCCCCGTGTTCCCGGCGCGCCACTCGGTGCCGTTCACAGAAAGAGAGCTGCTGCTCTGTGAAGAGCACGCAACACGGCAAACACTCTGCTCATCACAAGATACAGAAAGCTCGACCGCGAGCGCGTTCTTTGAGGGGACACTAGGGAGATATCCGATGAAGAGTTTGTTCTTGACTTTCCTGCTAATTGCCTTTGGCTGCATTGCCTTTGGTCAAAGCGACAACACTCATTCCACGACTGCGGGCACGAAACTGGAAGAGAACCACCCGGCAGTAGCCGATCGTCTTGATGCCGCCACCTCGATGTTGAAGGACATTTTTGCTGCGCCGGACAAGGGCGTCCCGTCTGATCTGCTGGAGCACGCAAAGTGCATCATTGCGATTCCGGGAGAAAAGAAGGGCGCTTTCGGCATCGGAGGCAGCTATGGCCGTGGATTTGCGACCTGCCGCGAAACAAACAATGCGGCCGCGTGGAGCGCACCGGCTCCAGTATTCCTCGGCGGTGGAAGTTGGGGAGCCCAGATCGGCGGGCAATCCACTGATCTGCTTATGCTCGTCATGAACGACAAAGGCGCGCAGAAGCTGCTTTCCAGCAAGTTCAAGGTAGGCGTAGACGCCAGTGCCGCTGCCGGCCCAATCGGCCGCAAAGCGTCGGCCGACACCAACTGGAAGCTCGACTCTGAGATTCTCACTTATTCTCGTTCGAAGGGACTCTTTGCCGGGATCGATATCAACGGCGCCGAAGTGAAGCAGGATGACCGCACCACACGCGACATGTACGGAAGATTGGTTCCATTCACGCAGATCTTGAATGGCCAGGTCCGCACGCCGGCTCCGGCTCGCGAATTCCTCGCTGAGGTTCATCGCGATTTCGCTGAGGCTCGCGCTAGCAAGTAGGTTGTTTCAATCTGGAAACGAAAGCCTCGCTAACCAGCGGGGCTTTCTTGTGCGCGTCGGATTTGCAATTCAAGTCTGTCGCTGACTTGCCGCTACGGTTACGTTGGATATCGGCACCTGCTCGACGATCTCGATTCCAAATCCTTCAAGCGCCGGAACCCTTCGCGGATGGTTGGTGAGGAGTCGAATGCGCCGCAGATTGAGATCGGAGAGAATCTGGGCGCCGAGGCCGATCTGGCGTTGCGTTCTGCGCTGATGTTCCGGGCTCTTTAGTTCGCGACTTTCGTGCGCAAACGAGAGAGCCGTGCCTTCCGCGACTTGGCGGACGTTGAATCCTTTCGCCGTCTGGTGCAGGTAGATGATCGCACCACGTCCTGCTTCGGCGATCATCTTCATCGAGCGATCCAGGATCGAATGGCAATCGCACAGCGTAGTCCCAAACACGTCGCCGACGAGGCAGTGTGAGTGGACACGCACCAGCACCGGCTGGTCTCCCTCACCGGCATCGCCGTACAGCAAAGCCACGTGCGACTCGCCGCCATCGACTTCGGATTCGTAAGCGACAAGGCGGAACTCTCCATAGCGTGTGGGAAGAACGCCTTCGCCGATGCGATGGATGTAGCGCTCGTGCTGCATGCGGTAGCGGATAAGCTCCGCTACTGTGAGCATCTTCAGATTGTGCCGCTGACAGAAATCGATGAGATCCGGCACGCGCGCCATAGTGCCGTCTTCTTTCATGATTTCGCAGATCACGCCTGCAGGAATCAATCCTGCCATGCGCGCGAGATCGACCGCAGCTTCGGTTTGTCCCGCGCGAACCAGCACGCCGCCTTTGCGTGCGCGAAGGGGAAAAGTGTGTCCAGGCTTCACCAGATCGGATGGCCGGCTTGCCGGATCGATGGCAACTTTGATGGTCCGAGCACGATCGTAGGCAGAGATTCCAGTCGTCACGCCATCCCGCGCGTCAACGCTCTCAGTAAATGCCGTCCCGTATTGGGAAGTATTGTGGGGCGTCATCATGCCGAGACGCAGATAGTCGAGCCGCTCTTCAGTGAGTGCGAGGCAGATAAGTCCGCGCCCATGCTTGGCCATGAAGTTGATCACTTCGGGCGTGGCGAACTCGGCGGCGATGGTGAGGTCGCCTTCGTTTTCGCGGTCTTCGTCATCGACAACGACGATCATGCGCCCGGCGCGAATTTCGGCCAGGGCAGTCTGGACGTCGGTGAAATGCGAACTCATGCGAATCCTGATGCTGCTTGCGGCTGTTTTGATTCTAGCAGTGTTCCCAAATCAGGCGGTGGGCGGTAGCTCGCTGGCGACCTTCGGACCTGGCGGACGTTTCCAGAATTCGAGTCCGCGACGAAATAACGCCATAGCGGCGCGCGCAAACATCCGGATCAAGAACACGGCAGCGATAACCAGCGCAATCGCAATCACCGCCGACCAGTAGGGATGCCGCGTCGCGAACCACGTAAGGCCAATCGAGGCGACGTCCTCGCCGGCACTCAGTGCCATATTGGAAAACGGCTCTGGAGAGGGCGTAACCGCTGCGCGAGCAGCGAACTTGCCGGTATGCGCTACTCCCGAGATCACCGCTGCCAGAGCAGTGCTGGCAATCTGCATTGGAGGCGAGAGCTGCGAGGTGGCAGCGTACGCGACCAGCGCCGCCAGCGGAATGCGAATGAAGGTATGCAACGCGTTCCAGACCAGGTCGAATGCTGGGATCTTGTCGGCAAAGAAGTGCAGGACGAACATCGCGACCGCCGCCGCGATTATCCACGGGTTCTCGATGGTGTGCAGCGCCGGCGGCAGATCGATCACTTGGAATCGGCCGAGAAATCCCAGCGTGGCCAGCATGGCGTAGACGTTTAACCCAGCTGCAAAGCTGGCGCCGATGACTAAGGAAACGATTTGGGCCTGGTTTAGCTGCATTTGGGGCCGTTACGTAAGAGTAAACCTTGGAAAGCACCAGAGCGAGTGCCAGAGCCGATCTTCCATCAGCTCGTAATTCACTTTTGATTGCGCATTTTTCTTGCGTGTTGCTGTCGTCCGTAAAAACGAATCCTAACCACTCATACAGTTGCTTTGCTTCGGTAGGGTTAGCGCTGCTAACAGCTCGATATTGCCCAGATCTCTTGTAGCTTCTAGACGTACTATTTCGGCGAGCAGTCTTCGCCTGATTTGGATGAACTCACGGCGGCAATGCGGCGCAGTCCAGGAGCTTCGCGCTGGTGAATCGCAGCTTCCAGCGCATGCAGGCCGGCAAGCAGTGTCGGTCCTGGCGTGTTCAGATACTCATCGTTGATGCAGTACACGCGCGCTTCGTGTACGGCAGTAAGCGACTGCCATCCAGGACGCGCTGCGATCTTGTCCAGTGGAACGCGATCTCCGGCGCCGCACCATGCGGCAACGACGATGTCAGGATCGGCTTGGCGGACGGCTTCCGCGTCGGTATGTTCGCCCGGATTACCGACAAACTGACCACCCGCTGCTTCCATAAGCTCCGCGACCCACCGCTGCGAATGGATCAACGGCTTGCCCCATTCCTCGCAATAAACCTTCGCTCGAGCGACGTTTCCCGCATTGCGCGAACGCACGCGCTCGATCTCCATCTGCATTTCGCGGATCAGATACTGTCCGCGATTAGGCTCGTTCATGATGCCGGCGATCGATGAAATGTCGGAGTAGATGTCGCGCAGATTGTGAGGCGCGAGACCGAGGAACTGCGCGCCGGATTTCAGAATTTCGGCAACTGCTTCGAGCTGGTAGGGAACAGAGGCAATTACCAGATCGGGATTCACCGCGCGAATCTGCTCGGAATCGGCAGTCCAGGAATCGTGGACGATGGCGATTCCAAGCTCCTTCACCTTCGGGCAGACCTCAGCGCAGTACTTGGTGCATGCGACCAGTCGATCAAGCACTCCCAGCCGCTCCATAATCGACGTAATCGACGGCTGAAGCGAGACCACGCGCTGCGGAGTGAAGTCGCCAAGTTTGGAAAATGCGGGCACTATTGCGTGTGAATCTATAATCCTTGTATGCCACTCAGGATAAACGACCCCGAAGTGGAGGACCTACTTCGGGCCATTGTGGAAAAGACTGGAGAAACCGCCGACAAAGCGATTGCGCGCGCTCTCCGCGAGAGTCTGGAACGCGCTGGAGGCGGCGAGCACCGAACGCTGGTAGATGAACTCGATGAGATTGGTAAGCGGTGTGCAGCTTTACCTGATCTCGACACTCGCTCCCCAGATGAGATCCTTGGCTTTGACGAGAACGGACTTCCAACCTGATGGTGATCGATAGCTCTGCCCTTGCAGCAATTCTCCTGGGAGAACCCGAACAGCACAGATTTAACACCCTCATCGATAGCGATCGGGTTCGACTCGTCTCAGCGGCAACACTCGTCGAAATCTCCATTGTGATTGAGGCACGAAAAGGTCAGTTGGGGATTGCTGAACTCGATTTGCTGATTCGCCGTGCTCAGATCGAAATCGTTCCAGTAACCGTAGAACACGCGCAAATCGCGCGATCTGCATATCACAAGTTTGGGAAGGGACGTCATCCTGCAAAGCTTAACTTTGGCGACTGCTTTGCTTATGCGCTCGCGAGAGCAACAGGCGAACCGTTACTCTGCAAGGGGCCAGAGTTTGGTCGAACTGATCTGTTGCTGGCCGATAAGACTTTGGGCTCATAACCGCGAATGTATCCTCCGCAACTGCTGGATCATTTCGAACACCCGCGTAATTCGGGAACGATGGACTCGCCGGACCTGAGTGTTCAAGCTGAGAATCCCGCGTGTGGTGATGTCATGAAGCTTATGCTTCGTGTGCGCAACGATCAGATCGTCGAAGCCAGATATCAGGCGCGCGGCTGCGTTGCCTCAATCGCCTGCGGATCTGCTTTGTCCGAAGCCATTTCGGGAAAGAGCGTCGCTGCCGCCGCAGCACTCAAGCGTGAAGATGTGGTGAAGGCTGTCGGAGGATTACCCAACGAGAGCGTGCACGCGAGTCATCTAGCAATGGATTGTCTGAAGCTCGCGCTCAGGCAGTTGAAGAAGTGAACTTTGCAACTGCGGGTTGATAGAAGGGCCACCCGCGCTGCTCCGCGATCTTTCGCAGATCGTCGTTCGGATTCACTGCAAACGGATAGCGCGCCAATTCCAGCATATCGAGATCGAACATCGAGTTTCCGAAACTGACATCGAGCGGCGATTTCAGTACCTCGCGCAGAGCGCGGGCCTTGCCTACACCCGACGTGATTTCGCCTAGCCGATCAGTGGCAACGCCATTCTCAATCGCCACGCGTACAGCGAGCACGTGGTCAGCTGGAATGCCAACTTTCTTTACCGATTCTTCAATCACCCAGTTATTCGTCGACGAGACCGCCCACACGTCGCAACCCGCACGGCGCAGCCTCTCGACCAGCAACTCCATTTCGGGGAAGAAGTGCGGCATCACATTCGATCTTGCGAATCTCGCCGCGAATTCACGGATTTTCTTCTCCGGGATGCCGCGATGGATCTGTGCCATCTCACCGCACATTTCATCTTCGCTCACGCGTCCTGCAAGATATTCGTCGTAGCGGCGCATGATCGCCTGGGTCACTTCCGTAGAAAGCAAGCCTTCGTCGATTTCCCAATACAGGAACTTCATTCCCGAATCGCCGAACCATAGTGTGCCATCGCAGTCGAATGCAGCCACACGCGGATTGAGCGCAAGGACGAAATCAACGAAGGCAGAGGGACTGTCGAAGGAGCCGTAGCTGTGTTCGGTCATCAAGTGGTTTGCAGTAGCGAGGAATAGTCTTCCGGAGTATTGATGTTCAGACCCACGCGCGAGTCGTCCACGGGTACGTACTGAATCCGGCTCTGATATTCGTGCTCGATTTCTCTTGCGTTGCACGATGGATCAGAGCGGAGTAATACCTCCATCATTTCGCGTCCGAAGATCACCGGATGGCCATGCTTGCCCTGAAACTCGGGAACAACAGCCCAGATTTTCTCCGGTGCAGTACTCATGAACTCTTTCTTTAATCGAGCCAGCGTCTCAGCTCGTGCCGGCGGCCGATCGACGAGCGTGACACATGCAGCGTCGCGTCCGCGATCGAGCACCGCCTGAAGACCTTCTCGCAGTGAACTGAACTGGCCTCGCTCAGGCCGCCAGTTGTGCACGATATACGCGGAATTCTGGTAGATCACTGGCCGCAGCAAATCGGTGTTCTCGCCTGTGACCACGACCACGAAGTCACATGCGCTCTGCAGCAGATGAATCGCTCCAGCAAGGAACGATCGTCCGGCAAACTGGAGCAGGGCCTTGTCCTCGCCCATACGCGAAGACGCACCGGCGGCGAGCACAACTCCGGCAAATGAGGGAGAGCGGGGCACTTGGATTAGGGTACAGGGAACAGGTTACAGCAGAACCGGCTGCAGTAGTGGCGGGAGCGGTCGGCATTCGTTAGAACTCTATTTAGCTTGTTCTTTGACTTCCGAGCCTTCCAAGAGCGCCAGGGCCTTCAGGCTGCGCTTGTGAGTGGATGTGGTAGCCACCCTCCGAATCGCAATCATTTCCGCAACGATTGCAATCGCGATCTCCTCTGGAGTGATTGCCCCAATATCAATTCCGATTGGAGCATAGACGCGCGCCAGCTTCTCGGCGGGAATTCCTTCTTTTTCGAGCTGCTTGTAAATGGCGATCACTTTCCGCTGTGAGCCAATCATGCCGATGTACTTCGCCGGCGTCTCCACGGCCCAGCGCAACACGCGCATATCATCGCGATGTCCACGGGTAACGATCACCAGATACGAAGAATGATTGGGAGCAAGCTGGGAAAGTACTCGCTCGAAGTCCTCGGCATAAACATCTTTCGCCTCGGGGAAGCGCTGACGATTGGCGTAGCTCTCGCGATCATCGACGACCACGACTTCGAATCCCGCCATTCGCGCCGCGCGATAGACATTCACCGAAACATGCCCGGCGCCAAACAAATAGAGCGTCTGCACCGGCAAAATCGGCTCAAGGTAGATCTCGAGCGTGCCGCCGCAGACGAGGCCGGTGTCGTACTTCGGATCGTGATTGAGATTGAAGGTGAGATTCCGCGGCTTCTCTTCTTCCATCACCTCGCGCGCCGCCTGCCAGACTTCAGCCTCAACGCATCCGCCGCCGATCGTTCCCACAATGGTCCCGTCGTCGCGAACGAGCATCTTGGCTGATTCGAAAGAGGGAATCGAGCCGCGTGCGTGGACAATCGTCGCCAGCGCTCCGCGCCGTCCGGCGCGTCTTAGCTCGACAATTTCCTCGAAGATGTCCACGCCTCTATTTCACCACGGAAAAGCTGAATTGAACACGGAGGGCACGGAGGAAACGAAGGTGGGCTGTGGGGCTGGTCTTGCACGGTCGCCGAAAGCACCCAATTAGAGGGCAAGGAGAGAAACAGACAACAAGCACACAGGCAAGAAACAGAAATAGGGGAGACGAGCAATGCACTCTCGGCCTCAATGCTCCACCTTCGTTACCTCCGTGCCCTCCGTGTTCAATCTAGCGTTTCAATTGTGCAGCAGCTTCATTGAGCAGCGACTCCAGTTTTCCCGGATCGGGAATGCCGCCCTGGGCGAAGTCTTTGCTGCCGCCACCCCGGCCGCCGGCCGCTGTGACCAGCTCGCGGAGCAGCGCTCCCAAGTCGAAACTCAGATCGGCAGAGCGGGCGAAGACGACTGCGGGAGATGGGCTGGTTCCAGCCAACAAAGCGACTACATTTTGATGGCCGCGCGTTAATCGCTGAGCCAGTAGCTTGATAAAGCCTGCATCCCGGTCTGGGAAGACCTGAAGCACGAGCCTCGGTCCACCATCACCGGAATAAGCGTCACGCAATAGCTGTTCTGCTTTAAGTTCCGCGAGCTCTTCCAGAATGCGAGCTTCCCGTTTCTGCACCAGCCGGAATTCCTCTCGCTGTTTGCTGATGTTGCCCGGCAGGTCGGCAGGCGCGCAGGGATACAGGCCGGAGGCTTCGCCGAGAAGCTCAAAGTCCTGCCGCGCAGTTCGCACAGCGCGCAATCCGCAAACGAACTCGACCCTGACACCCTGCTTCACCTTCTCCGTACGACGCAGTAGCAGGCCGCCGATTTGTCCGGTGCTGCGCGCGTGCGTGCCGCCGCAGGCATTTAGATCAAAATCCTTGATGTCGATCAGGCGAATCTCGCCTTCGCGTTCGGGAAGCTTGCGCACTCCCATGCTTTGCGCCTGCTCGCGTGTGGCATAGCGGATCGCGATCGGCCGGTCCTCGCCGATGATTTCGTTGCTGAGCCGTTCCACCCGCACGAGATCGTCGTGCGAAACAGATTGAATGTCTAAGTCAATCGTAGAAATCTGCTCACCCAAGTGGAACGAAACAGTCTTCGCATTCAATAGCCGAACGAATGCCGCCGACAGCAAGTGCTGTCCGGTGTGCTGCTGCATGTGATCGCGGCGGCGCTCAGCGTCGATGATGCCGCGAACCTCAGCACCCGGAGGCAGCACCTTGTTCAGTCGATGCCAGACTTCGCCCTGCTTGTCTTCGTAGACGTCTTCCACAGTAGCCTCAAGCGCCACGCCCGACTTGGACTGCGTGGTCATGGCGCCTGTATCGAAAGGCTGTCCACCACTCGTCGGATAGAAAGCGGTGCGATCGAGCTTCACCGCCCAACTCGACTGATTGCCGTCACGCCGAAGCTCCTGAACGTCGACCACGTTGGCAGTGAAGTCGAGGAGGAAGGAGTCGTTGTAGTAGAGGCGTTGAGTCATTGAAGAGCTGCTAGCTTCTAGCTACTAGCTGCTGGCCGAAGCTTCGTGCCGCAGACATTGTCGAATTACCGTTGAACATCGGTACCGCCCGCGGTAGCGGGTGGGTGTGTCTAATCGCGCATCTGATACCGCAAACGGTAGTAACTATCTGAAGCCGTAACTCTGATGCCATGATCGCTAAAGCCCGCCATGCTCAGCCAGCGGCTAGCAGCCAGTAGCTAGCAGCTTCCTTTCAATACGGCCCAATAATTCCCCCAATTCGACGCTCCGTCGGCTTAGCTGCACCGCTTCCGTTCGCTGACCGCCTGATGCCCATCGCCTTCGAGATCACATCGATGTACTTCAGTCCGGTTCCCGTATTGAAAATTACAACTTCATCACTCGGCTTCAGGAATCCGCTGGCGATCAGCTTCTCGTAGGCGGCGGTGGCGGCTGCGCCTTCCGGACAGAGGAAGATGCCTTCATTCCGTGCCCAGTCGAGCATCGAGTCGAGCATCTCTTCGTCGGAGATTGCGATCGCAGTGCCGCCGCTGCGGCGCACGATGTCGAGGATGATGTAGTCGCCATAGGCTTTCGGAACGCGCAGGCCGGAGGCGAATGTGTGCGCGTCTCTCCAAGCTTCGGAAACAGATTTGCCTTCAACAAAAGCTTTAGGGATCGGCGCGCATCCAGCTGACTGGATGGCGATCATCTTCGGCCGCTTCGAGCCTGATTCAAGCCATCCGAGCTGTTCAAGTTCGTCGAAGGCCTTCCACATCCCGATCAGGCCGACGCCACCGCCGGTGGGATAGAAGATCGCATCGGGGACGCGCCATCCAAGCTGCTCGGCGACTTCGAGTCCCATAGTCTTCTTGCCTTCTATGCGAAACGGCTCTTTGAGCGTGGAAACGTCGAACCAGCCCTCTGCCTGCTTGCGTTCGCCGACAATACGAGCACAGTCGCTGATCAGCCCATCGATCAGGTTCACGTCGCTGCCGTAAGCCTTGCACTCAACCAGATTCGCTTCCGGCACATCCTTGGGCATGAAGATGTGCGACTCAAGTCCGGCGGCAGCGGCATAGGCAGCCAGCGCGCCGGCTGCATTTCCCGCAGAGGGAATTGCCAGCTTCTTGAGTCCATAGTGGCGGGCCATGGTCACGGCCATGCACAGGCCACGAGCTTTGAATGATCCCGTGGGATTCGCGCCTTCGTCTTTGATCCACAGATTCGCGCGCCGACGGCTCGCGAGCATCGGAGTGAATCCTTCGCCCAGCGTCACGGGATCAGCGTCCGGCAGCAGCTCGCGATATCGCCACATGCTTCGCCGACGCGGTCCAATCTCCTCGCGCTTCACTCGCGATCGAACCGATCCTAGGTGGTAGCGCACCCACAGCGAGCCACCATCTTTCGGACAAACTGTCTGCGGCGCATCCGCTGGAATGTGCTCGTGGCACTTCGAGCATTCAAAATAGGCGATCGGAGATCCAGAAGGCGACACCGCCGCAGAGGCCACAGGCTGAGTTAGAGCCATGCGGAAAGTTTACCAACCCCGCGACGCTGTGACTTCGGTGTGTTCCGTGTTACAAGGTTTTGCTTTGGCTTTAAGCCAGCAGCTTAGGAGCTCAGAAGCTTAGCAGCTTGATTTATGTTTAATGTCAAAGGAGCCGTCTGATCCCGAACCATGCTCACCCGAATCGGAATGTGTCTTCTCCTAGTCCTGTCCTTCGTTTCGCGCTTCTTCGGCGCCGATTTTGCCATGAAGGTGACCGACAGGAATTACCTCGACACCCAAGGTTTCAGCGTATTTCTCTACGACAGCACGTACCACCCGGTTTTCGTTGACCAAAAGAACACAGCGATGGAGATGATTCTCCACGGCCAGCGCATCGCCACGAACGGGGATGTGCGCCTGATGCCAACGCCCGAGCAGTGGGATTTGGTGGCAACACTTAAAGGGCGTCAGGCCGATAAAGCGAACAATCGGCTCACTGCCGACCTGGCTTTCCCGACCTTCGATTTGAGCTACACGCTGGAAGTCGCAGCCGAACCAGGCGGCGTGAAGGTCAGCATCAATCTCGACAAGCCGCTGCCGCAGAAGCTGTCCGGACGAGCGGGCTTCAACCTGGAGTTCCTGCCCTCGATCTACATGGGCAAGGCTTACCTGGTGGACGGAACCAAAGCCGGTATCTTCCCGCGAACTCCGAACGATCCGATGGTCAAGGTATTACCGCTGCCCGATGAGCCGAAGAAGGCCTACTACCTAGAGGACTGGGACAAGGCCAAGGGATACATGCAGCCATTGCCGTTCGCCGAGGGCAAAAGCATCACTCTGGGCGTGGACGACGCGCTCGCGCGCGTGAACGTTACGTCGGAAACGGCCAACCTCATGCTCTTCGACGGACGCGACCGCGCGCAGAACGGCTGGTTCGTGTTGCGTTCCCTTATTCCTGCGGGCAAGACCACCGGAGCGATCGTATGGCACATCCGGCCCGACGTTATTCCGAACTGGACGCGCCCGCCGGTGATCGCGCACAGCCAGGTCGGCTATGCGCCGGGTTTCTCCAAGGTGGCCGTGCTCGAACTCGACCCGAAATACAACGCGCCGAAAACGGCCAGAGTGCTTCGCCTGATGGAAGACGGAACGTACAAGCAGGTGTTCGAAGGTCCGATCACGCCTTCAACGCCGTGGCTGCGCTACGTCTATTCGAAGTTTGATTTCACCTCGGTCAATGATCCCGGCCTGTACGTAATCGAGTACGCAGATCAGCGTACGGCGCCCTTTCCAATCTCCAAAGATGCTTACGCCAACATTTGGCAGGACAGCCTGGACCATCATCTTGCCGAGCAGATGGACCACGTCTCCGTCCGCGAAGGCTATCGCATGTGGCATGGAGCGTCGCACCTGGATGATGGCCGCATGGCGCCTGTAGTTGGCGAGCAATTCGACGGCTGGAATCAAACCACGGCAACGGACGGGAAGTATAAAGGCGGCGACCACATTCCCGGAATGAACGTGGGCGGCTGGTACGATGCCGGCGACTTCGACCTCGAAGAGCCTGCACAGCTAAGCGTGATTCAGAGTCTGGCTCTGGCGTATCGCGAATTCAATCTGAAGTACGACGAGCTTACGGTGGATGAAGCCGCGCGTGAGGTTGAGATGCATCGTCCCGACGGAGTTCCCGATACGGTACAGCAAGTCAAGCACGGCGCATTGCTCATCCTGGCGCAGTTCCACAATATCGGCCACGCCATCCGCGGCACGCACGAACCCGATTTGCGCCAATACACGCAGGTGGGTGACGGAGCGTCGAAGACCGACGGCCGCATCTACGACCCGAAGCTCGGTCCCAACGAGGTGAAGGGCGACTACTCCGGCAAGCCCGATGATCGCTGGATATTCACTTCGAACAATCCGTTTTTCCAGTGGAATGCCATCGCCGCGCTGGCTTCGGCAGCCGATACGCTGAAAGGATGGGACGAGGCGTTAGCGAAAGACTGCCTCGACACCGCCACCAAAGCATGGAACGACGAGAAAGCTCACCCGACGCAGAATCCTTCGGGCGGCGGCTTAGGCGGAGCGTCTCCGGCAGGCGCTCCCGGAGGCGGCGTACTGGCTGCGTCGCAAGGTGTGGTGTCTGGCGCTCAAGGCAGTCGCAACGCACGCGGCACCTCGGGCGCTCCCACAACTTCGAATAGCGCACAACCAGCTCCTCCAGCCGGCTTCCGCCGTGGCGGATTTGGACCACTGGACTGGGCCGCGGCTCTGGAACTGACCATTGCCACGAATGGCGCGGAGCCCTACAAATCTCGCCTGAAGGAATTGTTTCCCGAAATGATCACGCCCCAGCAGATCGGTATTCGTGGCTGGACCGCCGTACGAGCGTTACCCTATCTCGACGCGAGCGCAAAAGATCAACTGCACGAGGCGGTCAAGACATACATGGCGGGTCTGGACAAGGAATTGGAAGCCACTCCGTTCGGCGTGCCGCCAAGCCTGGGCACATGGGGCGGCTCTGGCGCCGTGATTGACATGGCCATCCGCATGTACTTCGTGCACAAGACATTTCCCGATCTTGTCGGCCCTGAATACACACTTCGCGCCGTCAATTACATCCTCGGCACGCACCCGGTATCGAGTACGTCGTACGTAGCCGGCGTCGGCACGGTCTCAAAGACGAAGACGTACAGCAACAACCGCGCCGACAACTCGTACATCCCAGGCGCCGTAATTCCGGGATACATCATCATCAAGCCCGATTTTCCCGAGTGCATCGACGACTTCGGATTCCTCTGGTTCGAAGATGAAGCCGTTGTTGCCGGCTCGGCAAGCTGGGTCGTAGCCGGCAACGCCGCGGACGCGATTATCAAGGAGTCGAAGTAGGTTCCCCGTGTCCTCTGCGATCACCGCAGCCACCGCAAAAGCGGCGCTTGTGGGGGACCCGGTGTCCTCCGTGTTGAAAGGTTTTGCTTTGTCGTTTGCCTTTAACTAGCAGCTTAGAAGGTTAGCGGCTTGTCACTGCCGAGTCAGCCGGAAGCTGGCGGCCAGGAATTGCCTGCGCAGGGAACTTTGCAGGGAAAAAATTCCCGCAAAAAATTTCCTCACCGGCAGACCCGCATAAACACTGGCGATTTCAAATCCACCAGGGAACTTGCAGGGAATTAGCAGAGAATCTGTTATTAAGGGCATCCGCGAGTGTGACTTACAGGCGACCATCCGCGACCCGCAAAGCGAAGCAGGGTCTCCTGCAGGGAATCCTGACCCTTACAGTGGGATTCCACCTTTTTTGGTGTTGCTATCAGCGTTGATCTTGCCGAAAGCCGACAGCCGAGGGCCAACAGCCGATGGGTGCTTTCAACCTCAATGTCCTCCGTGCCCTCCGTGTTCACTGCCTTTGCTGTTGCTCTCGGGCATTTGCTGTTGGTTTGAGCTCACGGCTGATTGCCGAGTGCCGCTTTCCTGGATGCTGGCACAAGTTGTCATCGAGTCGCCTAAGCTGCAGGCGGACGTCGGCGTTTCCGTGGAGGCTTTTACTTGGGAAAAGCGGCTTTCGGCTAGCAGCTGGAAGCTGGCAGC
>CAYNPS010000009.1:0-61011 GCA_964399125.1 uncultured Terriglobales bacterium | reverse complement strand
GCGATTACATCCGCCTCATCAAGAGCAACCCGCGCCTGCCGGTAAATCTCGGAGGGAATGAGTTCTTTCTCGTCGGGAATAATGCCGCCGGTATCGACGACGCGAATCTCGCGCCCGTTCCAATTTGCCTTGCCATAGAGACGATCTCGCGTGATCCCCGGCTCATCACCGACGATCGAACGCCTGCTGCCGATCAGACGATTAAAAAGCGTGCTCTTACCGACATTGGGGCGGCCCACGATGGCCAGCATGGGAACGAGCGCAGTCGTGCTTGCGCCTTTCTCGGACGAAACTGTGAAAATTCTCGACAAAGTGGACTCGAAAAAAGATGCGAGCCACTAGCGCCTAGCTAAACGCGGATTCGGGACCCATGTCAAAAGTATCACCGCAAATTGGCTGGCAGCTAGGAGCTCGGAGCTAGAAGCTAGCGACAATCGCGAAATCACGAAATCGCGAAATCGCGAAATTCTCGTAGCGTCCACGCTATTATAGAGACTCACTCCGCGCTGCTCGTGCGTGGCCCTGGGCTGCTTTGTCTTCTGTTCCACAAAATGCGACTGCGCCGCAACCTGCGCGCGCCATGGTCCCCCTGTATTCCTTTTTTGCTCCGCGCGGAGCTTTAGCGAATTCGCATCCTGCTTACGAATTTCGGCGCGGACAACTGCAGATGGCCGAAGCCGTGGAGCAGGCGATCCAGGATCGCAAACATCTACTCGTAGAAGCGGGTACCGGAACGGGAAAGACACTGGCCTACCTGCTGCCGGCTCTTCGCTCCGGCAAGCGCGTGATCATTTCTACGGGCACAAAGAATCTGCAGGAACAGCTCTTCTATAAAGATGTGCCTTTCCTGGAGCAGGTTCTTTTTCCGAACGGCGAGGGCAAGCTACGCGTCTGCTACATGAAGGGCCGCAATAACTATTTGTGTCGGCAGAAGCTTTACGATCTGAAAAACCAGCCGATCTTGAGCGAGCTCGGCGAAATCGATCAATACCGCGCAATCGCGGAATGGGAAGAGAGCACTCAGACCGGCGACCGCGCTGAAATCTCAGGGCTGCCGGAATCGAGCGCGCTCTGGCACAAGCTCGACGCTCGCGCGGATGCGTGTACCGGCCAGAAGTGCTCGCAATTCGACCGCTGCTTCGTAACGGAGATGCGGCGGCGCGCTCTGGAGAGTGACATCGTCATCGTGAATCACCATCTGTTCTTCGCTGATCTGGCGATCAAGCGCGCTCTCGACGGCACTCCGGAGTCCGGAGTTCTTCCCGAGGCAGGAATCGTAGTATTCGATGAGGCTCACGAGTTGGAAGACGTGGCGGGAAGCTACTTCGGAGTCTCGGTTGGGAATCTCCGCTTCGATGAACTTGCGCGTGATGTCGAGACGACGCTGCGAATGAAGCAGACGCTGCCTGCGTCCATCGTCCAGGCATGCGCGACACTCCGTGAGCGCACGCAGTTTTTCTTCGGCCTCCTCCCGGCCGGCGAAGGACGGTTTGCATTCAACAATCGCCGCGAGTTTCTCGAAGAGAACGGCGATGAATACATTTCGCTGATGAATGCGCTCACGCGCCTCGCCGCGGAGCTGCAGCAGATCAAGGAGAAACCTGAAGAGGTCTTCCAGTTTGTTCGCCGCGCCGAAGAGATTCGCGTCCAGCTATCGTTCATTCTCGAGTCGCAAGACCGCAACACGGTTTACTGGATCGAACGTCGAGGAGGATTCAGCCGCCGCGGCGCGCGGGTAGTCTCTCTACAAGCCACTCCCATTGATGTCTCGCAACTGCTGCGACAAGCTCTCTTTGAGAACCTTGATACCGCAATTCTTACGTCGGCCACCCTCGCGGTTAGCAACGGATTTGACTACATCAAGGGCCGTTTAGGGCTCGATCACGCGCGATCACTCGTAGTACCGTCCCATTTCGACTACTCGCGTCAGGCACTGCTCTACGTTCCCGAAAACCTTCCTGATCCGCGCAGCGATCAATTTCCCGCTCGCGCCGCCGAAGTCATGCGCCGTGTGCTCGAAGCCACGCGCGGGCGAGCCTTTTGCCTGTTCACGAGCTATTCGCAGATGCAGGACATGTACGAGCGCCTGCTTGGCGAGATTGAATATCCGATGCTGATCCAGGGTTCGGCTCCGCGGAATGCCTTGCTCGAGGAGTTCCGCACCACGCCGAACGCGATTCTGTTTGCAACTTCTTCATTCTGGCAAGGAGTCGATGTACAGGGCGAGCAACTGAGTTGCGTGATCATCGACCGCCTGCCATTCGCTGTTCCGAACGATCCCGTAGTCGCAGCGCGCATTGCCGCAATTGCCGCTGATGGGGGAAACGCGTTCATGGAATACCAGGTTCCCGGCGCTGTGATCACGCTCAAGCAAGGATTCGGACGCCTGATTCGCTCACTTCATGATCGCGGCGTTTTGGTTTTGCTCGACAACCGCATCACTCGCCAGCGGTATGGCCGCATCTTCTTTGAGAGCTTGCCAAAGTACGGCCATGCCCGAAGCATCGACGAGATCGCCGAATTCTTCTCCGCCGAAAAAACGAGGGCTAGAATTTAGGCGGTGAAGCCTCTCACGGCAACGCGCATCTTCTGGACGGCCTGCATCGCTCTATTCATTTCTGCTGTCGTGGGCTTGCGCTGGGGAGCGCAGATCAGCATTGCTCTGCTTCCCGCTCAATTGCGTTCTTATGCCGACAGTGATCTTCTCCATAACATGTGGATCAAGCGCAGCATCTTCCTTTTTATGCTGTGCGCGGTCTGCGGAGTGATGGGCATCTACTTCAGTCTTTGGGCCTCCGATAGGAGCGAACCCACCCGATAGCGCCGTCTCAGGCGTTTCCGCCATTGGCACTTTCGGTTGTGATTGTTAAACTAAGTTACCGGCCATCAAAAAAGTTCTCTTCCAGACTGGCTATTCGGCAAACCTAAGGATCGTGCGTGCAAAGCTACACCCGTCGTCAACTTAAGGAAGATAAATTCAAGGAAGTTACGGAAAGCGCGATTGCGCAGGCTCAGGCGCATCGTCGAGCGCTCACCATCGGGGCCGTCGTCGTTATCATCCTTGTCTGCGCCATCGGCGGATACTCTTACTGGCGCAACCAGCAGGACGAGCAAGCCAGCGCGGCAGTCGGCGAGGCGATGAACACGTTTTCCGCTCCCATTCGTACCGCAGGCGAGCCAGTGGATCCCACGATGAAGAGCTTCGCCAGTACCACGGAGCGCGATAAAGAAGCAGAGAAACAGTTTCAGCAGATCGCGGATCGTTATCCGCATACCGACTCGGGAAAGAACGCGCTCTACATGACGGCCGTCGTCGCGCTAGATGCCGGCAACTATTCCGACGCGGAGGCGCGATTCAAGCAGGCAGCGGACAAGGGTAACAAGGAGATCGCTTCACTCGCTAAGCTCGGACTAGCTTCTGTCTACGAAGCCACCAATCGCGATCAGGACGCGATCAATATCTATAACGAGCTGATGAAGAATCCGACGACTTCGGTGCCGCGCGAGCGCGCGCAATTCGCGCTGGCATCACTCTACGAGCGAAAGGATCCGGCCCAGGCGAAGAAGATCTACGATCAGCTCGCTTCCGACAAGTCGCCGGCGATCGCGCAAATCGCCAAGCAGCGGCAGGCGGAGCTGAAGTAGCCTGGTTGCGGCCGCCGCTCCAAATTTCGTGATTTCCTGATTTCGCGATTTTGTGATTTTGATTTTCAATCGCGAAATCACGAAATCGCCAAATCGCGAAATTCAAAAAATTGGTGATTGATCCACAGGTTCAAACCTTTCTCAAATCAGCGGCAAAAACCTTGAAGCTTGCCACCGCGTGTTCGATTTCGAACGAAAATCGCTGCAAAATGCGGCTATTTCCAAAATAATCACAGAAAATGCGCGAAAAATGCGCTTTTGCTCTTGACACGGAGACTGTGCTCATCGCATCGTATCCATCGTGACATTGCAAAAACCCGCATGAACACAGGCGAAAACGCTTCTGTTCTCCAGCATCGTGCGATAAGATAAACGCGCGATTCGCAATCAAGTTTCCGATTCAACCCCGCTAAGGAGGATTCATGGCAGCAGGCATGACAAAGACAGCTCTCGTCCGCAACATGGCCGAGAAACTCGAAATCAACAACAAACAGGCGGCAGCATTCCTTCAGCACCTCGCTGATACCGCTATCAAAGAGACCAAGAAGAACGGCGTATTCGTGATCCCCGGACTCGGACGTCTCGTGAAAGCCGAGCGCAAAGCCCGCATGGGCCGCAATCCGCAGACCGGCGAGCCGATCAAGATCAAGGCGAAGACCGTCGTGAAGTTCCGTGTGGCCAAGGCTGCAAAGGATGCGATCGCTCCCAAGAAGGGATAACTGTTCCCATTGCAGGAAAGGCCGGCTTTGTGCCGGCCTTTTCGTTTTATGGATCTTTAGGATTTGTATGACCTGGTCCCCCGTGAGCCTGTCATCCTGAGCGCCTCTTTCTGCGCGAAGGATCTCCCGCGATGTTTCGCATTTGATTGCGGCCGACGCGGCTCCTTCACCAGCACTCGGTTTGTAGGCCGAAGAGCCTCGGAACTCCATTTTCAGTGGAAGCATTGCGGGAGATCCTTCGCCCAAAAGAAGGGCTTCAGGATGACAGGATTGCGGGACAGCAAGTTAGCTGCGGCTCCCTCAAGTATTATGGAACAGTAGCGATTCCTCTTACCGCGCATCGCGGCGGCGGAGATCCGCTCCGCTCGAATTGATAAGCACAGAAGGCTAATGGACCGTCAGTACATCCGGAATTTCGCGATCATCGCGCATATCGACCACGGCAAGTCCACGCTCTCCGACCGTCTGCTGGAGCTTACCGGAGCGCTCACTGCGCGCGAAATGCAGGAGCAGGTACTAGACGCGATGGATCTTGAACGCGAGCGGGGTATCACGATCAAGGCCCACGCTGTGCGTATGAAGTACGTCGCAAAAGACGGGCAAGAGTATCAGCTCAATCTGATCGATACGCCCGGACACGTTGATTTTTCCTACGAAGTCTCGCGTTCGTTGGCTTCCTGCGAAGGAGCGCTTCTGGTCGTAGATGCGTCGCAGGGAGTCGAGGCGCAGACACTGGCGAATGCATACCTCGCGATCCATAACGGGCTCGAAATCATTCCGGTCATCAACAAGATCGATCTGCCGAGCGCCGACGTCCCCCGCGCGAAGGAGATGATCGAACATGCCGTTGGCCTCGATGCCTCCGACGCGCTTCTCGTAAGTGCCAAAACGGGACAAGGCGT
The DNA here is from genome assembly GCA_964399125.1 of uncultured Terriglobales bacterium. Classification (GTDB taxonomy): domain Bacteria; phylum Acidobacteriota; class Terriglobia; order Terriglobales; family Acidobacteriaceae; genus Gp1-AA112. The sequence goes on along the minus strand of CAYNPS010000009.1, from coordinate 55,745 downwards.
TCCGGATGTGCTGGAAGCGATCGTGAAGCGGCTTCCTGCTCCGAAAGCTCCAGCGGACGCTCCTCTGCAAGCACTCATCTTCGATTCCTGGTTCGACCCGTATCGAGGCGTAATCGTGCTCACCCGTATCGTTGCCGGCACTCTGCGCAAAGGCATGAAAATCCGGCTGTGGTCGAATGGCAGGGTCTTCGATGTCGAGCAACTCGGTGTGCTGACGCCCAAGCCAGTAGAGATCGATCAACTCGAAGCTGGAGAAGTCGGGTTCCTGATGGCGAATATCAAGAACGTCGCCGACACGAAGATTGGCGACACCATTACCGACGACGCGCGGCCGGCAATCGAAGCTCTTCCCGGATTTGAAGAACTCAAGCCCATGGTCTTCGCCGGGCTTTATACGGTCGATGCCCACGAGCACACGTTGCTGCGCGAGGCTCTTGAGAAGCTGCGGTTGAACGATTCATCGTTCTTCTTCGAACCGGAAAGCTCGGCAGCTCTGGGCTTTGGTTTCCGCTGTGGCTTTCTCGGCCTGCTCCACATGGAGATTATCCAGGAGCGACTGGAGCGCGAGTTCAATCTCGATCTCATCACAACGGCGCCCGGCGTACGCTACCGAATTACGAAGACCGATGGCAGCATCGTCGAAGTCGATAATCCATCAAAATGGATTTCCCAGAGTGAGATCGCCAAGATCGAAGAGCCGGTAATCACGGCGATGATCATGACCAACGAAGAGTACGTTGGCGGAATTCTGAAATTGGTCGAGGAAAAGCGCGGCAAGCAGAAGAACTTCGAGTACGTCAGCGCGAATCGCGTGATGCTTACCTACGAGCTGCCGCTGAACGAAATCGTTCTTGATTTTTACGACCGGCTCAAATCCGTTTCTCGGGGCTATGCGTCATTGGATTATCACCTTTCGGGAACATGGGAATCGCCGATGGTGAAGCTCGATATTCTTGTTTCCGGCGATCCCGTGGATGCGCTTTCAGTCATCGTCCACCGTGATAATGCTTATGAGCGTGGGCGCGCGCTCGCGGCCAAGATGAAAGAATTGATCCCACGCCAGATGTTCGAAGTGGCCATTCAGGCTGCGATTGGCGGCAAAGTCATCGCCCGCGAAACGGTTCCGGCAATGCGCAAGAACGTTCTTGCCAAGTGCTACGGTGGCGACATCACGCGCAAGCGCAAGCTGCTCGAAAAGCAAAAAGAAGGCAAGAAGCGCATGAAGCGCATCGGACGCGTTGATATTCCGCAGGAAGCGTTTCTCGCAGTTTTGAAAGTCGGGGAGTAGGATTGCTCAGCCGTTTCGCATGAAGCTCCGGATTCTCGCTCTTTATTCATTGATCTTTGCCGCTGCCAGCGCTCCGACATTCTGCGAATCCAGTGAAAACACCTCTTCTCTGAGCTGCTGGGACAATCGTCACGGCGGCACCTTTCAAACTCGTCATGCAAAAACTCCGGTTCTCAAATCGAGCGGCGGGTCCGCATACGCAGAGGTGACCGCCGAAGCTTCCAACTCCGGTGAGGCGCAGTTTTGTAAGAACACAGTTCGGGTCTTCTTTGCCAAAGACGGTGCGAATTACAAGCCTGTATATGAGAAGGTCGGGCTCGATGATGAAGGCGTCGGAATCAGGCTGGTGGGGTGGTCCCAGAATGGGAGCAAGCTCCTGATGGAAACTTCTGTCTGGGGGTACGATGTCGATCGCGATGTCTCCAAATCCGCTCTGCTGCTCGAGGCCGACACAGCCGACGTGAAGGAGCTCCCGCTTGCCGACGCGTTCGAGCACGCCTTCGGCAAGGATTGCGAATTCGACTCCTCGGTAATCGGATGGCAGGGTGATGAGCGTGTGCTGATCCGAGTGGGCAAGACGGCACCAACGACGAAGTATCAGCAGACGTTCTGCGTGGAGAAGCCGACGATCTATAGCTTCAACTTGAAGGAAGGGAAGATTCAGACGGGCAAGCCGTAACGGAACCGCCGCGGGTAGGCGGTGGGGCAGCCGTCCCGCAAGGCGGGATTCGGCTGCGCGTTTCGAGATTCGACGCAGATTAGCCTGCTCGGAGCTGGCCATTCGGCCATCTCCGACCCATCGGCTACCGCCGACGGTACTGTTAGGATTCTCTCGGGCATATTCCGCCATGCAGCCACTGCTACTCGTCATTCTCGGACCGACTGCCAGCGGCAAGACTGCGTTGTCGCTGAAACTCGCTGAGGAATTCAGTGGCGAGATCGTCAGTTGCGACTCGGTGGCCGTGTACCGGGAATTCGAGATTGGCACCGCGAAACCGACGAAGGAAGAGCGGAAGCTTATTCGGCATCATCTGATCGATGTTGCTGCGCCTTCCGAGGAATTCACGGCCGGAGACTACGCGCGCATGGCGCGCCAGGCGATTGCTGATATTGATCAGCGTCGACAGCTGCCGATTGTGGTCGGTGGGACCGGACTGTATCTTCGTGCTTTGATCGAAGGGCTCTTTGAAGGGCCTCAGCGTTCCGAGCAGCTTCGCATCCGGCTGCGCCGTAAAGCGGATCAAAGGACGGTGGCGCATCTGCATCGCGTCCTGGAGCGGCTAGACCCTGAAGCGGCTACGAAGATTCATCCAAACGATACGCCCAAGCTCATTCGTGCGATTGAGGTGTGCCTATTGGCCGGAGAGAGGCTCACCGCGATGTGGGACAAAGGACGCGATCCACTCACCGGCTTTCGCATCTGCCGCATCGGACTCGATCCTCCACGCAATGACCTCTATGCCCACATCAACGCCCGATGTGCAGCCATGTTCGAATCGGGATTGGTAGAAGAAACGAGGCGGCTGCTCAGTGCGTACCAATCTCCGGACTTTGCCTCCACAGCCGATCCGCGCCCGGTGGCTCGTGCTTTGGGATCGCTTGGCTACAAACAGGCGGTGCAACTCCTGCGCGGCGAACTTTCGGATCCGATCGCCCTACTAGAGGCGCAGCAGGGCCATCGTAACTACGCGAAGAGACAGCTCACATGGTTCCGACGTGAACCCGACGTGAAATGGTTCAGCTCGTTTGGAGATGATCCTCAATTACAACGAGAAGTCTCGGAGTTAGTGACTGAACATCAGCGCAGCGCAGAGGAACCCTATCAGCGCATATTAGTCGGAAATGTCTCGGGAGATCCTTCGCCCACAACAGGGGCTCAGGATGACATACCTCAAGAAGATGCCTCGAACGGAGATCATTTGTAGATCAGATATTTTTCCCGAATTGGGCGAAAGCTCTCCAGCGCCTCATTCCACTTTGAAGAGATAAACCTAGGATCGACTCCCAAGTTCAGGTCTTCCATCGTTTCCTGATTGGCAAGGATGGTCATCATTTTGTCCATGCGGAAGTCGTTGGGATAAAGCTTGTGTAGAGCTGCGGCAAGCTCGATGCCCAGCTCCGGCGAGTCCAGCGTCAGCCGATTTACCACAACGATATTCACGCCTCCGCAGAGTTGATTCGGATACACCGCCGATTTCGGCGTGAAGCTGTACGGAATGAAGCGCACTCCGGAGATGTGCCGCGCGTTGAGATAACTCGCCAGCTCCTGCGGCTTTATCCACGGGGCGCCAAGGACTTCGAAAGGAGTATCAGTTCCGCGGCCTACCGAGACGTTTGTGCCTTCCACTAGGGCAACACCAGGATAAAGCGTGTTCTCGGTCAAATTGCGCAGGTTCGGCGATGGATTTACCCATTGTTGCCCGATTGAGTCGAACCAATCTCCGCGTTGCCAGCCCTGCATTGGAACAACGGTTAGTTTGGCGCCGAGCTTCTGTTCGCCGTTGAACAGCTGTGCCAGCTCACCGATTGTCATCCCATGGCGCGACGGGATCATGTAGTAGCTCACGTAATTGCGTTTGTCTGGATCGGCGATCGGCCCAGAAACCATCGATCCCGTTATGGGATTCGGACGATCGAGAACGACGATCTCCGTGCCGGTCTGCGCAGCGGCCTCGAGAAAGTAGCCGGTAGCTGTGTCGTAGGTCCAGAATCGGACGCCAGCATCCTGAAGGTCGATCACCACTGCATCAAGTCCCTTGAGAACATCAAGCGGCGGACGACGCTTGGCATCGGTATCGCCATAGACACTGTAGATGGGGACTCCCGTAGCCGCATCGGTTGTGTTGTTTATGTCCGGCGTGTCGAGCTGTCCTACAGCACCGTGTTCTGGCGCAAACAGCGCCGTGAGTTTCAATCCGGGAACAGCGTTGAGAATGTCGATAGTGCGGCGGCCACTCGCGTCAACTCCAAGCTGATTCGTAAGAATGCCGATCTTCCTCGGAGGAGCATCGCCCTGCGAGGGCTTCAGCGCCACAAATTTCGTGGCCTCCAAGACATCGATTCCATTCAGGACATCAGCGTTGCGGTAGCTCATGCGGCGACTTCCCGTCATGGATTCGTTGTACCCGGTGATCGCCAGCAGCGGATTCTTTCCATGAAGCTCCTGGCCAAGATCGAGCGTCGTTGCCACTACATTGGCCACCTTGCTGCGCAGCGCAACGACTGAGTGGCCGACATGAGGATGCACGGCATTCGTCAGCAGGATCACGTATGTGTTCGTGTACGGATCGATCCAAATCGACGTGCCGGTAAATCCCGTGTGCCCAAATGATCCGATCGGCAGGAGTTCGCCGCGATTGGATGAAAATGCCGAGTCGATGTCCCATCCCAGTCCGCGCAAGCTCACAGCGTCTGGCGGTTGCTGCGGACGCGTTGCTTTGATGACCGTCAGCGATTTTAGAAACTGCTTGCGTTGAGGCTTAGCATTGACTGCATCAATTAGAGCTTGAGCATACTTCGAAAGGTCGGCTGCAGTAGAGAAGAGGCCGGCGTGTCCAGCGACTCCGCCCATGCGACGCGCAGTAGGATCATGTACGACTCCACGCAGCATCTGGTTGTTCTCGTCATACTCAGTCGGAGCGATGCGGCTCCGCCACGATGATGGCGGTAGAAATCGCGTGTTCTTCATGCCGAGCGGCTGGAACACGAAGGCATCTGCATACTTGTCGAGCGGCATCTTGGAGATGCGCTCTATAAGAAATCCGAGAACCTCGAAGTTGATATCGCTGTAGCGAAACATCGCTCCCGGTGGCGACACGAGTTGCGAAGCAAATGCCATCTGCTGGGCGGTTTCCGCTCCGCTCCAGGGACTCTTCAGATCAAGATCTTCCGGCAATCCGGAATAATGCGTCAGCAACTCGCGGATGGTGACGTATTCCTTCCCATTTTGGGCGAATTCAGGAAGATAGGCGGCGACAGGATCGTTCAGTCGAATCTGTCCAAGCTCGAGCAATCGCAGCACTGACGGCGTGGTGGCCACGACCTTGGTCAACGAGGCCACGTCAAAGATCGTATCGACCGTCATCTTCTCGCGCGTGGGTTCGAGCGAGCGCATTCCATAGGCTTTTTGATAAACCACCCGCCCGTGATGCCCAACCAGCACGACCGCGCCCGGACACTGCTGATCTTCAATGGCATCTTCGATGACATTGTCGAGCGCCTTGAATTGCGAAGAAGCTGCCGATTTTCCAGCCCGCTTCGTACCTGGCTTGGCCAACACCGGCTTCGAAGCACGAGCTGCAGGAGTATTTTGTGCCGAAATCGAGGAAATGAGGAGGGCAAACGACACCGCAAACGAGATTAGTCGCATATATGAGAAATGCTGATTGTGAGGCATGGGCGAACGAGGCGCAATCCGAGTCCCTTCTTAGAGTACCGGGAGGAGAATAGAATTTCGGCAATCGGAAGTCGTGTGTCGTTGGTGCACTCGAGCTAGTAGCCGAAGTCCGCCGGGGCCGAGTAAGCGTGCGTCTTCACTTTTAAAGCATTCAACCGTTCGGATCCAAGCCTTTCCAGATATTCCTTTCGATTCAGCACGCCGTTAACCCACTTCGTTTTCCAACGTGCATAGTCGTCCGGGGTCTTGGTTTCAGTGTGATAGGCGCGAAAGAATTCGTTGTCGCGATTGTAGTATCCCTGCACCGGCGACGGATGCGCTCCGAAGGGCTCATGCACCACGGCCGAAACCAAGAAGCCAGGAGTGACGGTGCGGTTCGGATCGCTGGCGATCACATCGCGCGAAACGATCTCCTCGGCTACGACGATGACCTTTTTCGCAGCGCGGGCCGCCTCCTGCATAACGCCGAGATTCCCCCAGCAGTGCGCATTGCCTTCTTCGTCGGCGCGCTGAACGTGCACAATCGTGATGTCGGGCACGATGGCGCGGACGGCGAACAGCGTCTCCTTAGGTTCAAAAGGGGAAATGATCTGATAAAAGAAGTGATTGCCCTTTGGCACGTCGCTGCCCATCGCCGTGCGCGTCGGCAAGAACGGCACTCCCATTGCGCCAGCCTGCAGGCCGAGAGCGATGGTGAAATTGGTCATATTGAATACGCGAATCTCGCCGGTTTCGGCTGCACGCCGGAAGTTATAGGCCTGTCCCATCATTACGTTGCCGACCCAAGCGGCGACAACGTCCTTCACGCAGCCGGCGCCGATGATCTGATCGAAGAGGCAGTCCGAAATGGGACCGATGAGCCGCAGATCCCGTTTCTTTTGGCGAATGATCTCGTGCCCGGCGGCGAACGGGATCATCTGTTCAAGCTGGAGTCCCATTGCCACCGACGAACCATCGGGCACAAATTCAGCGACGGCGTCCCGCATGGATCGAAGTTTGTTCATGTCCTTAAGCGCTTGGTTATCGACGAGCTTTTTTTGCGATGTCCTGCCCGATGGAATTCAACGCCCGGTCCATTTCGGATTGCACTTCTCCATCCAAGCGCGGATGCCCTCATGGGCGTCTTCAGTGTTGATCAGATCTTTTAAGTAAATTTCTTCAGCGCGAGCGAGGCCTTTTTCAAAATGGGCAGCATCCCAAGCGTAGAGTGCTCGTTTTGTGTGGGCTAAGGCAGCTGGACTGAGTGCTACCAGCCTCTCTATACATTCGGCAACTGCTTCCTTCAGCTTATCCGCAGGTACAGACCGGTTTGCCAGGCGGATTCGCTCAGCTTTGCGCCCATCGAAGCTGCGTCCTGTGAGCACAAGCTCCGCCGCAAGCTTCTGGCCCACAACTGTGGCAAGCGCTGCCGTGGCCACAGGAGGAAAGCAGCCGAGACGAATCTCGGGAAAACCCCAGTGAGCTGAATCAGTTGTAATAACCATGTCGCACGTCATCGCCAGCTCCGCTCCGCCTCCTAGGCAGTAGCCTTTAACCGCCGCAATCGTCACCTTTGGTGTCCTCAGGAGCCGGCGAATCACGCCGTGAAATTTCTCCAGCATCGTTGGAGCCTTTTCCGGCGTGTGCGATGGGATGTCCACTCCCGCCGAAAAGTGCTCTCCTGCAGTTTCGAACAGAATCGTCGAGATTTCGGGCTGATTCTCCAAATTATCGAGGGCCGCAGCGAGTTCATCCATCATCCGAAAATCGATCACGTTCTGCTTCCCGTGGCTGAGTACGATCCGCGCGACAGGCGGTTCACGATGGAGCGTGGCGTGAGCCGATTCAACTTGTGATTCCCGCATTGGGATCACTCCCGCTAATAGCGACTCTAAGCGGCCTTTCTGTATCTCAGCGGAGTCGTTCCAAACTCGGCTCGAAATGCTCGATTGAAATTAGAGACATCGCCAAAACCTGAATCGAGCGCGATATCCAAAACTCTGTGATTGGTTGATGCGAGCCGATGCGCTGCTTCGCGCAAGCGAGCGCGCAAAAGATACTGATGCGGAGTAAGCCCAGTGACGCGCTCGAATACTCGCAGAAAGTGATATGGACTCAGTCCAGCCTCCCGCGCCATGGAACTGAGAGTTAATGCCGTGGACGTGCAGCGCTCGATCCTGCGCACGACCTTACTCACGCGAGCTTCCGCAGCCAGGTCGCCCGCCCTATATTGCTGCGGAAGACCATTTGCGAGCTGCAGTACCTGCGCTGCGACGCGGAGACTTAGCTCTTCCCAATCCACACATGAGCTTGCCAGTGCTGTTTGTACCTGCGCAACGGTAGCTGACAATGAGCGCAGAGGCGGCAGGCGCAAAGCGCGGAATGCGAGTCGCCCCTCCAATCCTGCGTCGGCGGCTAGACGCTCGAAATATTCCTGGGAGTAGCCGAAGGAAACACAGCGGTCGCCTTCACCATGCTCATGTCCACACTCGAATGCCTGACCTGCGTTGCCCAGTAGGAACGAACCAGGAGTCATCAACTCGCGCATCGAGCGAGAGTTGATTGTGCTCTGATATTGAAATGTTCCAGAGACAACGAGCGCCACGGAAAACGCTGAGTGTTGCTCCTCGAATGGGCGGTCCTGCGGACCGCAAGTACAGACAACGTCAGAAACGGTCCAGCCCTCGTCTTGAGCAAGCCGCTTCCGGGTTGTAGAACCGGCAGCACCGTTCAGCGCGCGACGCCGCAGAGCCTGCTCCACCTCGACCGCAATTTTTACCAAGATTCCCTCGTCCTCGGGCCTTTATAACTGACGAGGATACCGGAAGGGTATCGGCGTGCCTAGTGATGGAGGGCGCGCTACAATCCCGAGAAATTGGAGAGCCGTTATGAGCACAACCATGCCTAAGATGAAACAGGAACCCTCGATCGATCTGCCGTTTCGGCATACATTAGCTACTCTCGCCTATCGCGCCGCGAAGCCTCTGCGTGATGTGCCAAACGGATTCAGCGCATTTTCTCCCGGCAAAGGCGCAAGATCGGCGGGGGAGCTCCTCGCCCATCTTTGTGACCTCATGGACTGGGCGCTGTCTATCGCCCGCGGCAAAGAAGTCTGGCAAGACACCAAACCGAAATCATGGTCCGAGGATAGTAAACGCTTCTTCGCCGCGCTCGAAGCCCTGGATTCGTATGTCGCATCCGGCGAGAAGCTGCACGCGCCGTGCGAAAGCATCTTCCAGGGAGCAATTGCTGACGCGCTGACTCATGTCGGTCAGATCGCGTTGCTGCGTCGCCTGGCTGAGGCCCCAATCCGGCCAGAGAACTACGCAGTCGCCAAAATAGAGGCGGGACGCGTGGGCGCGAAGCAGAATGCGCCTGTGGCGGAGTTCTAGGCAGGTTCTGTCATTCCGAGTGGATGCTCACGCGCTTTTTGCGTGAGCATCCGGGAGGAATCCCTACGGACCTGCATGGGCGAAGGGAACTGAATGGAAGGACGATAGGGATTCCTCACGCCAACATCGGGCGTTCGGAATGACAAGCCCGGAGCCACCCCAACCCGGTACAATTCCTCCCGCCTACATTTCCACTTCTGCGAGACACAATGCGACGACTCACTCTTGCAGTCCTTCTCCTGATTTTTTCTCTTCTCATGGTCGGCGCTGCTGACCAGAGTGTTTATTTCGGATACACGACCCAATCCTCTCAGGCAGAACGAGAGTGGGAAGCAAAGTTTCGGGCACTTCCCGATTCGGCTCTGCAGCGGCAGTACATGGAACGGCTGAGCGCGCGCCCACATCACGTCGGCTCGCCTTATGATAAGGACAACGCCGAATGGATTCTCGGCAAATTCAAAGAGTGGGGTTCTCGACGCTCACATTGAAACATTCAACGTCCTTTTCCCCACGCCGAAAGAGCGCCTCGTTGAGCTGGTTGCTCCAACACGCTTCCGTGCGAGGCTCGAAGAGCCTGCGTTAGCGGCTGATCCCACCAGCGGACAGAAATCCGAACAGTTGCCCACCTACAACGCTTACTCAATCGACGGCGACGTAACTGCGCCCCTGGTCTTCGTGAATTACGGACTGCCGAAAGACTATGAGCAATTGGAGCGTCTCGGTGTTTCGGTCAAAGGGGCGATTGTGATTGCCAAATACGGGAATTCATGGCGCGGGGTAAAGCCGAAGGTTGCGTACGAGCATGGGGCAATCGGATGCCTCATCTACTCCGATCCGAAGGACGATGGCTACTTCGAAGAACCGGTTTTTCCTGAAGGTCCGATGCGTCCGCCTGATGGGGTGCAGCGCGGCAGTGTGATGGATTTCATGCGCTATCCCGGTGACCCGCTTACGCCTGGAATTGGCGCAACTCCGGATGCGAAGCGCCTTCGCCGCGAGGATGCGCAGACCATCACCAAGATTCCGGTGCTTCCCATTTCCTACGCGGATGCTCAGCCGCTTCTGCAGGCTCTCAGCGGTCCCATGGCTCCGCGCGAGTGGCGTGGCGCCCTTCCCTTGTCGTACCACGTTGGCGTTGGACCAGCCAAGGTACATCTCAAAGTAGTTTCGAATTGGGACATCAAGCCCGTGAACGATGTCATCGCGAAGATCCCTGGTGCAACCGAGCCGGACATCTGGATACTGCGCGGCAATCATCACGACGCCTGGGTCAATGGAGCCCAAGATCCCATTTCGGCACAGATCTCTCTGTTGGAAGAAGCACGATCTTTTTCCCAGCTTCTCAAGCAGGGCTGGAAACCAAAGCGGACCATCATCTACTGTGCCTGGGATGGAGAAGAGCCAATGCTGCTTGGCTCGACTGAGTGGGCCGAATTCCATGCTGACGAACTGCGGCAGCATGCCGCCCTTTATCTCAACAGCGACGTGAACGAACGCGGGTATTTTGAAGCCGGAGGCTCGCATTCACTTGAGGCGTTCGTCAACGAAGTAACCAAAGACATTCAGGATCCCGAAAAGCAGATCTCTGTTTGGAAGCGAAGACAAGCGCAGGAGATCGAGTTCGGGGACGCCGATGAAAAGAAAGAGGCACGGCAGCGTGCCGACCTCCGCATCGGTCCACTCGGCTCCGGCACGGACTTCACTACGTTCCTGGACCATCTCGGGGTCGCATCGCTCAACCTCGCTTACATCGGCGAAGACAATGGCGGCATCTACCACTCGATCTACGACGATCTGTATTGGTACATGCATTTTTCTGACAACGAGTTCATCTACTCGCGCGCTCTGTCGCAGACGGTCGGCAGCATGGTCATGCGCTTCGCTGATGCCGACGTGCTTCCGTATCAATTCGCGGACTTTGCTGACACGATGAAGAAGTACGATGACGAACTCAAGAAACTCCTGAAAGACCAGCAAGACGAAGCTGCCGATACAAACCAGAAGCTCGATGACGGCGTGTACTCCGCGACCTCAGATCCTCGCCATCCAACGTTCCCGCCTCCACGCGCGGAAGTTCCACCATTTATCAACTTCGCTCCCATCGACAACGCTGTGGCTGCACTCACGAGTGCAGCGGATCGTTATCGAAAAGCGGCAGGGTCACTGCGTTCGGTATCAGGAAATGCCGATTTCACCGCTCTGAATCAGCTGCTGTTGCAGAGCGAGCGGCGTCTCACGCTTGATGAAGGCCTGCCGCGCCGACCGTGGTACAAGCACATGATCTACGCTCCTGGCTGGTATACCGGTTATTCACCGAAGACCATGCCCGGAGTGCGAGAGGCGATTGAGGAGAAGCGCTACGCCGATGCAGATCCCGAAATCGCGAAGGTCGCTCGAGTGTTGCAGGCCGAAGCGAATTTACTGAATGAGGCGTCATCAAGACTAGAGCAGATCAAATGATGCATTGTTCATCGCTCTTCGTTGAGCCAAATCTCTTCATTCATTGTCATCCCTGTGAGCGCCGCGAATCGGTTTCGGTCGTAACTGAGTGACTTGCGCTCACGGGGATCTGCTGTTTCTGCGATCTGAAGAAGCAGATCCCCATCAGCGCACATCAAATCTTCGGATCCGGCGACTTCTTGGAGGCGACAATTATTAGAAAAGGTGAGCATTCAGGAGCGCGGACCCTCTTCTCTCCCGTGCCCCTGACCTTTCATGTTCGTCTTTGCATTCACCCGCGCCGTGATCTCGTTCCGCACCTCCCACAATTCCCGGTAGAGCACGTGTTCTTGCCGCTGGCGGAGGATGTCGACCGGTCGTCCGGTTGTGCCGAGAACGTCGCCACCAATGATACGGTGCGCGAGCTTCATGTGATGAAAGCGGAAGAGCTGCATGCGCTCATCGAAATCCAGCAGCTTCTCCGCAACTTCGTGGAGGGGCAAGAACTCGGCACTGCGGCGATACAGTTCTTCCGCGTTAAGCCCTGTCCGCTCTAGCTGATCGAAAAATGCTTGTCCCAATCTGGGAGCAAGGTGCAGGAGAGAAAGAAATCCGGGAGAATCGAGACCGCTGCCGTGTCCAAGGCCGGCGCGGATCACGTGATACTCGTAGGGCGTGAGCGTTTCCAGGACGTTCAATAAATCGATCGCACGATCAAACAGACGAAACGCCCGATCCATGAATTTGACTGCGCGGGTGTAATCACCGGCGTCCACCGATTCTCGCGCTCGCTCAAGCTCATTTGCTGTGCCCTTGAGAATCAGCTCCGATGCCTGATGTACAACCTGGAACATCAACTCATCGGGATGCGAGCGCTCTTCAGGAGACTTTTGCAGCGACAGCAGTTCATCGGTGCGCAGATAGCGTTCGTAGTCAGTCGCTGCAGTGCCCGGCAGGATCGGCACAGTCATCTCCCGATTCTGAGGAATGAGCGGCTGACGTTTTTTCGCGGAGCGTTGCTTCGACGGCTTCTCCGTCAATCGACGATCTCTCCGTCGCGCATGTGAATGATGCGATCGCCGATCGCGGCTGCGTCAGGATTGTGGGTGATCATCAGCACGGTCTGTCCGAGTTCCTGATTTGATTGTCGCAGCATGTTGAGCACGATGCTGGAGTTCTTCGTATCGAGATTGCCGGTAGGCTCGTCGGCGAGGATCAGCGCGGGATGGTTAATCAATGCACGCGCTAGCGCGACCCGCTGCTGCTCGCCGCCTGATAGCTCGCTCGGGCGGTGATGCAAGCGGCCCTTCAGTCCAAGCAGACCGATGATCTTCTCGAGGTATTCGTGGTTGATCTCGCCATTCCTGCCGGCGATCTCATGAGCGATGTGAATGTTGGTCATCGCGTCGAGCGTGGGAAGTAGATTAAATTTCTGGAAGACGAAGCCGATTTTGCTCTTGCGAAGAGCCGTGCGTTTTGCGTCCGAGAGCTGAGCAAAATCAACATCGTCGATCAGCACTCGGCCACTGGTCGCGCGCGTGAGTCCGCCGAGTATATAGAAGAGCGTCGATTTGCCGCTGCCGGATGGCCCGACGATGCTGACAAATTCGCCGCGCTCGACATTGAACGACACCCCGCGCAGCGCCGGAACATCTACTTTCCCGACATGGTAAATCTTGCTGACGTTCTCGGCCTGAATAATGTGCGGCATGGCAAATTTTCAGTTTACACGAGGGGCAGAGCGATAAACTTCTGGTATGCCCGCGAGCAACAGACTGGGCCGCAATGATCCTTGCCCTTGCGGAAGTGGCAGGAAATTTAAGAAGTGCTGTGGCGTGGAACCACCTCTGGAAGAAATACCGGTGCGAAAGCCGGACTCGCCACTTTCACCGCGAAGCAAGGTCTCGCTCGATATACCGAAGCAAAGAACTTCCTAGATTGTCATCCCTCGCTCCGCCTGTAATGCTCCTGACGATCTGCACAAGTTGATTTTGCGGAGCGGGGGACCTGCTGTTCACGCAGTCGTCAAACAAAAGCAGATCCCCCGCGCAGCAAGAGCCAACACTAGAAATCCGAGACATCGACGCTGCTGCGCGAGGGATGACAAGTTTTGCGAGAGGGAAGCGCGCAAAAAAAACACCAGCGCATTAGCTCGCGGCAACTTGCCTTGACGGTTCTGTTCCCGAAGTGGGAAACGGCAGGGCTAGCTTCCTCGGCCCCCGTTTCTTGATGAGAAGAATGCGGATTCTTTCCAGCAGCTCCGCTGCGGGGTAGGTTCCTTTCGGCAAAAAAAGATCAGCTACGGTGTTCTTTTCATACATCCGTACCTTGCCGCTGATCAGAATCATCGGCACTTCCGGCGCGAGTTCTTTCAGAACGCGAATTACTTCGGCGCCATCCATTTCCGGCATGAGTAGATCAGCGAGAACTAGATCGACTGTTCCGGCTTGCTGAAAAGTTTCGAGGGCTTCGCGTCCACTGCTTGCAGCGAGCACGCGATAGCCGCGGGTTTCGAGCATGAATTTTCGAATCGAGAGAGATTGTTCGTTGTCATCAACGCAGAGAATAACTTTCTTCGGTCGCATTTAGGGGTCCTTGCAGTAAAAGCTCCGCGCTTGGCGGAGTGCAGCGGAGGTCGGTGCTGAAACCTTGGCGGCGCCGCAACCTGATGTGGACTGACGAAAGGCGCTGCATCGTTCTTGAGATGCGCGACGCACAAGTCACACATGAGCGGCGCCTGAACCGTGATCCAGACGGCCTGCCTGTTCTAATTTTTCTTTTCGAAAGGGCGAACGTTTCAATGAGAAACGGTTCGTGCATCCTACGGCTGAGAGACTGTCCATGTAAAGTGCCTTCGATGCAACTTGAAAAATTTTTTTGGCATGAGAATGCGTAGAAAAGTTTTCGCAGAAAATCGGCAGAAAATTATCGATTCAGCGAGCGTGTGACTCAGATCCAGAGTTCTCCTTGCGCGACTTCCACACAATATCCACCGACATGCACATTGATCACTTTGTCACTTGCCTTTTCCGCGCGCACATAGATGCGACTTGGACGGTGCACTTCGATGCCTTGCTCGATGATTGCCTGCTCTCCGCGCGCGAGCACACCATGCATCGCCATCCATGCAGCGCAACATCCTGCAGCAGATCCGGTCGCTGGATCGTCGCCACTGTAGAACGGCATGCGAGCGTGCAGCTTCGCGTCGGATGCAATCGTTTCTTTCGTCACAAAATAGAAGAACCTTCCGTTGGTACGTTCAAGATATTCGGCCATGCGACTCCACGGCCCGGCTTTGCGAATTGCTGCAAGAGACGTGACAGGAACGATCGTGAATGGCAAGCCTGTTGAGAAGGTTTGCACTGGAAGATCAGCAACAATTTCGCTCAGCGACAAACCGGTTGCATTAGCAACTTCCTCTTTGTTGTGCACGTTTCCGGCTTCAGGATCGCGTTGGCGCATCTCGCCAAAAGATCTGCCTGATTCCTCGCGACGAAAGTGCACAGGAATTTTTCCGACATTCAAATCAAGCCAAATTTCGTCGTTGCCTCCGAAGCGATGCAGAAAGTACGAAGTGCCGAGCGTTGGATGACCAGCAAACGGAAGTTCTTCCTGCGTAGTGAAAATGCGCACGCGTGTTCCCTTGCTTCGTTCCTCTTCGAGCTCTCGCGGAAAAATGAAAGTCGTTTCCGACAGATTCGTTTCGCGCGCTATGGCTTGCATCTGCTCCGTCGTGAGTCCGCGCGCGTCGGTGATGATCGCGAGCTGATTGCCTTCGAGCGGACGGTCGGTGAAGACATCCATAAGAACGTAAGGAAGCCGACGGCGGGTGATGTCGATCATGCAGTGATGGTAAATGCCTGCCTGTTCTGTTTGTCATTCCGAACGCAAGCTCACGCGTGCCTTTCGCGTGAGCAGAAGTGAGGAATCCCTACGAACTTACATGCACTTAATCAGGCTCTATTAATCCATAGGGATTCCTCGCGCCAACATCAGGCGCTTCGGAATGACAAAAAAGGCGAATCGCGCTACAATTACCCACAATCGAATCATGCGAATGAGCTTCCCAGTCCGGCTTTGTACCTGCTGTTGTCAGGAGTCCACTTAGAGCTGCCGACCGGGAACTCGTCCCACAAGTTCTGAAACCCACCCGGCTTGGCGCCAGGTGGGTTTTCTATTTTGAGTTCCGATACAAGGAGAGTTATGAGTACAGAAACGACGGTCAGCCGTATTCCTCGCATCAACGAACCCGCACCGCAGATCGAAGGCAAGTCAACGCATGGCGTGATTCACATCACCGACTACACCTCCAAGGGCAAGTGGGTGATGCTGTTCTCACACCCTGCCGACTTCACTCCTGTTTGCACGACCGAGTTTGTCGAATTTGCTCGCCGCCACGCCGATTTCGAGCGCCTGAACGTGCAGCCAATCGGAGTGGCGGTCGATAGCATCTACGCGCATATCGCCTGGATTCGCAACATCGAACAGAACTTCAAAGTGAAAGTCCAGTTCCCGGTGATCGCCGATCTCGATCAGAAAGTTGCGCAGGCATTCGGCATGGTCCACGAAGCTGTGAGCGACACAGCCGCAGTTCGCGCCGTCTTCTTCATCGATCCGAAGAACACGATTCGTGCGCTGCTTTACTATCCGCTGAACTTGGGCCGCAACGTCGATGAACTGGTACGCGTCTTCGAAGGTCTGCAGACGGCCGAGCAGAATGCTTGCTCGATTCCTGCAAACTGGAAGCCGGGTGATTCGGTCATTGTCGGAGCTCCGATCACGCAAGCCGATGCCGAAAAGCGCGTGGCTTCGAACGGCAACGGACTCGAAGTGACCGATTGGTACTTCACCAAGAAGAAGCTGACAGCAGCGACAGCCAAGGCTAGCTAGCGCGGAAGTTTTAGCGCACATGGTTGTAGTTGAGGTGGATGCTCTTAAGCTCTGTCATCCTGAGTCCGCCTCAGGCGGACGAAGGATCTCCCGCGATATGTCGGTCTTGAATTGCGGCCCGCATGGCTCTTCACGAAGATCTCCAGCGCTTCTTCGTTGAGAGCCTCGCCAGCGCAATTCAAGTCAGACGCATTGCGGGAGGTCCTTCGTCCGCCTGAGGCGGACTCAGGATGACAGGCTTAAGATTCCAAGCAACTTGAAGCTCCCTACATTGAGCACCGGTCGCCAAGTGGCTAAGGCACGAGCCTGCAAAGCTCGTATCGCCGGTTCGACTCCGGCCCGGTGCTCCAACTTTCTTCCACGCCGAATCATGTCATCCAGCTCTCCTAGCCAACGGCTCGGGGTGGAATGCATCTCACCAAAAGTAAGTACGTTGTCCTAGCCTGGCCTGGGTTGCCGGCCTACTGAGCTGCACCTACCACTCTGTTGGAGGAGCGGGTGAAGATCACCATCTTCGGGCTCACGATTTCCTCGTCCTGGGGAAACGGACATGCCACGCCCTATCGCGCCATCATCAAGGGTCTTTGTGGAGATGGACACGAGGTTCATTTCTACGAGAAAGACGTTCCTTATTACGCACGGCACCGCGATTTCTCCAGCAGCTCTCATTGCGAATTACACCTTTATTCCGATTGGGACTCTGAACGATCTTCTGCTCTGGCGTGCGCGGCTGAGAGCGATGCCGTAATCTGCTCCAGTTTCTGTCCGGAAGGAGCTCGCATCACCGACGATGTTCTCAATCTCGACGGACCAGTCAAGGTCTTCTATGACCTCGACACTCCCGTAACACTAGGAAGACTCGAAGCCGGAGGCGTGGATTACCTTCGCCGCGATCAAATTCTGGAGTTCGATCTCTACCTCTCTTTCACCGGCGGCGGGACGCTCGACGAACTCACGTCGCGGTGGCATGCGCGACTCGCTCTGCCGCTCTACGGATGCGTGGACCGAGAGGTCCATGCTCGAACTCATGTTCCGCCGCAGTATCGCTGTGATCTGAGCTACATGGGCACCTATGCCGCTGATCGGCAGGACAAATTGGAGAAGCTCTTTCTTGAGCCGGCGCGGAGCGCCTCCGACAGGATCTTCGTTCTTGCGGGATCGATGTATCCATGGGAATGGCAATGGCCCACGAATGTGAAGCGATTCGAGCATGTCTCGCCTGCTGATCACTCAGCCCTGTATTCATCGTCGCGTCTAACGCTGAATATCACGCGCAAAGAGATGGCCCGATGGGGATATTGCCCTTCCGGTCGCTTCTTTGAAGCTGCAGCGTGCGGCACACCCATCGTGACCGACTGGTTTGAAGGATTGGACTCGTTCTTCGATCCCGAACGTGAGCTGCTGGTCGCAAAGTCAACCGACGATGTGCTGCGCGCGCTCGACCTGCCCGGTTCGGAACTCGCGCACATCGCACAGCGAGCCCGCGAGCGCACGCTCGCCGAGCATACCGGCGAGCACAGAGCGCGACAGCTCGTCGCTGCTATTGAGCAAGCCGCAAACGCAAATCACTCTCGAGCAAGGAGCGAAGTCGCATGATCGGAATCATTCCCGCAGCCGGCGCCGGACAGCGTATTCAACCCCTCGGATGTTCGAAGGAACTCTTGCCTGTCGGGTGCCGTGTGGTAGATGGCGTGGAGCGTCCAAAGGCGGTCGCCGAATATCTGGTCGAGCGCATGATCGCCGCCGGAGCCGAGCAGATCTGCATGGTGATCTCGGCAGAGAAAACCGACCTGATTCGCTACTTCGCCGAGCGCAGCTACGCCGCCGAGATCTTCTATGTCGTACAGCAGAAGCCGCAGGGGCTCTGCGATGCGCTGTTTCGCGCCGAAGCCTTTGCCCGTCACCATGACTCCGTGCTCATAGGATTGCCCGACACGATTTGGTTTCCCGAAAAGGGATTTCGTCCGGCGCTGTCGCTGCTCGAAGGAGGTCAGGCTGATGTTGGGCTGCTCCTGTTCCCGGTAAACAATCCAGCGGCATTAGATGCAGTGATTTCCGACGAATTCGGGTATGTGCAGGAGGTCGAAGTAAAACGTGCCGACGCCCACTCGCACTGGATTTGGGGAGCCGTGACGACGACCGGCAGCGCCTTCCATGATTTGAAATTGCTGTGGGAAGCGCGCCATCGCGAAGATGAATATCTCGGATATCTGCTCAACGCCTACATTGCCGCCGGGAATATCGTGCGCTCGACTTGCTCCGGCGAGATTTATATGGACGTGGGAACGCTGGACGGGTACCACCAGGCGCTGAATTTTCTGCGTACGCGCCGACCGCTTCGGGACGAGGCTGCTAAGGTCGCTTAACAACATCGAGAAGAGCGAATACGGAGGTCACGAAGACGTTCTCCGTGACCTTCGGTTTTTGACTTCGTGACCTCCGTGTTCGCTCTTCTCGGGCAACCACACAGATAGCAGGTAAAACTCACCTCTCGACCAGCGAATTTCGCCACATTGGATTCCAAGGAAGTTCCGGATACACACGGAATTTCAGCGACTTACAACGCCTTCTCACTGGAAACAAAGTTGCTCGTCGTCACCTTGGGTTAAGTCATCACTGGAGTCTTCCATGCAAGAAGAAACACCTCAGATTGAAACCGTTTCCCCCAGTTTCCGCCTTGGAGCCCTCGTGGTTGTGCTGCTCGCCTTCATCGGCTTGCTCGGCTATGCCATTCATGAGCGCAATACTGCCCAGCAGATCGCTGCTGAGAACGCGCAAACCAGTGCGGCCTTGAAGGACACCCGCAGCCAGATCGACGCTCTCACAGCCAAGCTGGATGCATTGACCGCTCCGCCAGTGCAAACGGCGGCGCCTCAGATGAGGCACGCGAGCCACGCGCGCCTGATCCCTACAGTGCGCCACGGCAAGCCCGATCCGCGCTGGAAGAAGTTCCAGACCCAACTCGACGCCCAGGGAAAGGCAATTGACCAGACTCGTCAAGACCTGGCCTCCACCCGCACCGAACTGCAAGGCTCAATTGCGACGAATCACGAACAGATCGTTGCCCTGCAGCGCAAAGGCGAGCGCAACATTTATGAGTTCGACATCAACAAGTCGAAGCAGTTCTCGCACGCCGGACCAATCGGCGTGAGTCTGCGGAAAGCTAATACCAAGCAGCAGTATGCCGATTTGAAGCTAATGGTCGATGACCGCGAAGTTTCGAAGAAGCACCTGAACCTGTACGAACCGGCTATGTTCTACGCTGATACTAGCGACCAGCCGATGCAGGTGGTGATCAACAGCATCAGCAAAAACCACATTCACGGCTACATCAGCACGCCGAAGTACAAAGCATCAGAGCTCGCGGCGATGTCAGGTGACGCAGGGACCGCCGCAGTTGCGGCTGGTGATAACGCGGGAAGCCCGCAACTGCACCGGCGCTGATCGTACGCATCATTGAGGAGGAGGATCGGAAGAAATCGATCCTCCTTTTTCTTTGCTTAAACGTCGAACAATCGATACGGCGCAGATGGGGTTCTCGTCATCAGTAGGGGCAAGGCGACGTTGTAAACAGGGATGCCGCCAGTAGTTTTGCCTTCAAGGCTCCCATGATGCGCGTGACCATGGACAGCGAGGATCGCCTGGTGGCGATCGATTACTTCTGAAAGACGCCCGCTTCCCAAGTACGGATAGATCTGCTCCGGCTCACCTTTGACCGTCGAGGCTACGGGGGCATAATGCGTTACGACGATGCGCTTCTCGGTGCGCAGCATCGACAGGGCGCGCTCCAGTTTGAGCGTCTCGTCAACTGCGCTCTGCACGAAGGCTTTTACTTCGGGTTCGCCGAATGCAGTAAGAACTCCGCGGCCAAAGCCGCCCAGGAAGCCTTTCGTTCCCGCAAAGCCGATGCCATCGCGCTCGTATCCGCTACCGTCGAGCAGCTTAACGCCTTCAGCGATCATCATTTTGGCGAGTTCCTCTTGCCTGCCTGCTTCGTAGTCGTGATTGCCGAGGACAGCGACGATGGGCACGCGCAAACGCATGAACGTCGCCAGCAGTGATTCCATCTCCTCTGGCTTTCCCAAATTGGTCAGGTCCCCAGCAAGGATGAGCAGATCAGCCTCATCGCGAATGCGATTCATCTGCTCGCGAATACGGTCGTAGCTCTGAGGAGAGAAATGGAGATCAGCGATGGCAGCGATTCTCATACGTTCTTAGCTGCGTTCATTGTCATTCCGAGCGAAGCGAGGAATCCATAATGAGCCCAAGCGTTCTCGGTTTAGCAGGGATTCCTCCCCGCGAACGTCATGCGGCTCGGAATGACAAGGAAAGTGAGCCGCTGTCACGCCGCAGGCTCCTTCACATCGATCTTGGGCAGAGCTTTTTCGCGATACTCTTCCAGCAAATTCTGCAGCTTCCATTCGAGTACATCGATCGAGAACATCTTTTCGTCGATCAGGCTGCCTCGGAATTTGGCTCCGGAGTCCGGATTCTCTATGTCGGCGCGGAATTTCGTGAGCAGTTCGTCCCAGACGAGCATCGGGACGGCCGTCGAGGCCGGGTAGATGTAATGGAACAGCACCAATGACCAAAGCAGCATCTGCCAATGGTCACCCACCAACGAAAGCAGCCGGCTCCAATCCATGGTCGTTCCAGCCGCATACACGATGTGGGCGATGTCGGCACCGTCGAAGCGCTCGCGAAAAGCGACAAACACTTTGGACGCAATCAGCTCCTCAGGAGCAAGTACTTTCGTCGGAATTCCGAGAACTTCGGAATCGAAGCTGCGGTCAATCCATGATTGGTCTACGCGAATCACCGCGTTGCTCATTCCCGAAATGAGATCGACAAAGTAATCGCCACGACGTATCTTGCACAGCCATACGGGATCGCAAATCTCGGTTTGAAAGTTACGGCTTTCCAGCATTTCCAGTACCGGAGCGACCTGGTCGGGAGGAAGAAAGATGTCGAGGTCCTTCGTGTCGCGCCAAATGCCAGTGTGCTCGTGCAGCGCAAAAGCGCCCGAAACCACGTAGGGCACGCGCTGTTCATTAAGCAGCAGCAGCACTTCCCGAAACAGGTCCTCCTGTTCGGGCGCAAATCGCGGCGGCTCCGACGAACTGACCGGCAATGGCCTTGGCTGAGACACGGCTTAACCTTAGATGTGCGAAATAAGGCTGCATGTTGCGGTGGAATAAGAGAAAATCAAGCCGGGAAAGACGAACGCGGCGTTCAGGAAGCTCGAAACCAGAAATCGCGGAGCTTTGTGATCACCGCCGTTGCGTTCGTGACCTGGGTGTTCGCCTTTTCCCAGCATCCCATGTAAAGGAGCGTTCGTGGCCAAGAAAGACACGGTAATCGAAATTGAGGGCAAACGTCTCAAGCTCTCGAACCTCGACAAGGTGCTCTATCCGGCGGTGGGGTTCACCAAGGGACAGGTGATCGACTACTACGTCCGCGTCGCGCCGGTATTGCTGCCGCATCTTCAGGGCCGCCCGCTCACCCTCAAACGCTATCCCGAGGGCGTCAATGGCATGTTCTTTTATGAGAAGAGCTGTCCGAAGCATCGTCCGGATTGGGTGCAGACCGCTCCGATATGGAGCGATGGCCGCAAGGACTATATCCAGTTCTGTCTCGCCCAGGACATTCCCACTTTGGTTTGGGCAGCGAACCTCGCCGACTTGGAACTCCATACTTCCTTATCTCGCGCGAAGAAGATCGAAGAACCCACGATGATGGTCTTCGATCTTGATCCTGGTCCGCCCGCGGATATCGTGCTTTGCTGCCAGGTGGCCTTTTGGTTGCGCGATATCTTCGATCGCTTCAGCCTCAAAGCTTTTCCCAAGACTTCCGGCTCGAAGGGCTTGCAGATCTATGTCCCACTGAATACGCCGGTCACCTACGACGAAACCAAAAGCTTCTCCTATGCTCTGGCTCGCCTGCTTGAGCAGGAGCATCCGGACTTAATCGTCTCTGAGATGAAGAAAAGTTTGCGCACGGGAAAGATCTTCGTCGATTGGAGCCAGAACGACGAACACAAGACCACCATCAACGTCTATTCGCTTCGGGCAAAAGAAAGACCCACCGTTTCGACTCCGGTAACGTGGGACGAAGTCCAGAAATGCCTGAAGAAGAAGGATGCGAATCTACTCGTCTTCGATTCCGCCCAGGTGCTCGCGCGCGTAGCCAAGATGGGCGACATCTTCGAGCCGGTGCTCACGCTCAAACAGCGCTTGCCCAATGCAGCTGAACTGCGCGGCGAACCTCAACCTGCGAGCCGCGGGCGAGCGAAACCGGCAGCAGATCCAAAGTCCAAAACGGGACAGAAGAAGAAGCGCTCAACTCCCTCGGCCGTCAGGCGCGTGGGATAAAGTAGATTCTAAGCACAATGCAGAAAGTCCATATTGGAACTTCGGGCTGGGCTTACTCTTCGTGGAAGCCCGAGTTCTATCCGCCAAAAACTCCGTCGAGCAAGTTTCTCGAATACTACTCGTCGCAGCTCAACTGCGTGGAAGTGAACTACACGTATCGCGCACGGCCTGCCGTGCAGACGTTGCAAAACTGGGCTGCATCTACGCCTGAAGGATTTACGTTTGTTGCGAAGGCCCATCAGCGGATTACGCACATTAAACGCCTCGTCGATGTAGATCAGGATGTGGATGCCTTCTTCGCTTCCTTGCAGCCTTTGCTGCACGCGCGCAAGCTAGGTCCAGTGCTCTTTCAATTACCGCCAAACTTGAAGGCCGATCCGGAACGCCTCAGCAAATTTCTGAAGAGCCTTCCGCATGACGCCCCAAGCGCGATCGAGTACCGCAATCCAAGCTGGTTCGACGAGAAGATTTATTCGCTCATGCGCGAGCACAATGTTGCGCTCTGCATCGCCGAGAGCGATGAACTCGCGGTGCCGGAGGTTTTCACCGCCTCCTTCGCCTACTATCGCCTGCGCAAATCCGACTACACCGATTCCGAGATAGAGGAGATTGAAAAACGTTTGCGGTCGGCAGCGCAGGAGCACGAGGTTTACGCGTTTCTGAAGCACGAGGAAACGCCGGAAGGCGCGATCAACGCGCGGAAGCTGTTGGAGAGGTTAAGCAACAAGTAATAGGCAATAAGCAATAGGCAATAGGCTAAAACCAGAGAAAACAAGATATTTGTGCCCACGGCCTATCTGCTGCCGACTGCCTATCGCCTATTGCCTGTCGCTTTCTACGTTTACTGATGAGGAACATCGGCACACTACACGAACCCCACCAAGGACAATAACGCTAATGTCTAACCAGCAGGCGCTCTCCGCTTTCGTTTCTTATCTGAAAGTCGAAAAGGGACTGTCGCCGCTGACGGTCGCTGCGTATGAGTGTGATCTGCTGCAGCTCACCGAGTTCCTGGAACTTAAGAACCGCACTTTGCTCCACGCCGAGCGTCGCGATCTGCTTGCGTTTCTGGAGCAGCTCACTGCCAATCGCGTAGAAAGCCGGAGCCGCGCACGCAAGTTGTCGGCGATCCGGCATTTTTATAAATTCCTCTTGCTGGACAAGCGCCTTAAATGCGATCCCACGCTCAACATCGAGAGTCCGCGGCAGTGGAAGGTTCTGCCAAAGTCGCTGGCCGTGTCCGATATCGACGGGATGCTCCTGCGCGAGCAGGAGAAGCCGCAGCATCCGGCGCTGGCGTTGCGCAATCGCTCGCTGCTGGAACTGCTCTACGCGACGGGCATGCGTGTTTCGGAGATCGTGAACCTGCGGCTTGAAGACGTTGATCTCGCGGGCTCAAAAGCAATCGTACGCGGCAAGGGAGATAAAGAGCGGTTGGTTCCGTTCGGAGTCTCGGCGCAGAGGGCTCTTGAAAGCTATCTGCGGGAGGCTCGTCCGCAGCTTTGCCGCACGCGAAGATCGCCATTGGTCTTCGTGGACCGGAACGGGACAGGTCTCACGCGGGAACGTGTGTGGCGGATTGTGCGGGAATCGAGGCCGGACCGCAAGGCAAATCCGCACATGCTCCGCCACAGTTGCGCCACGCACATGGTCGGGAACGGCGCAGACTTGCGTACAGTTCAGACCATTTTGGGACATGCTGATATTTCGACCACTCAGGTTTATACCCATGTTGCTCTCGATCGCCTGAAAGAGGTCTTTAAACGCCATCATCCGCGCAGCAGAAAACGGGCCGGCGCTACAGAAAAGGAGTCGGCTTGACACAAGCAAGCAGCAACAACGCTCGCATCGAGGAGTTCCTGCGATGCTTAGAGGCGCAGCGGAACGCGTCTGCGCACACTGTTCTTGCATACCAAAAAGATTTGCTCAAATTCCGGGAGCACCTGGGAAAATCGCCGGATTGGAGCAAGATCACTCATCAGCAGATCCGTGGATTTCTCGCCGAGCTCATGTCCAATGGTCTCAGCAAACCTTCCACGGCGCGTGCACTTGCGTCTCTACGTTCCTTTTACAAGTGGATGGCCCGCGAAGGATACGTGGAGCAGAATCCTGCAGCGCTCGTTTCAACTCCGAAGCTTGCAAAAAAATTGCCGCGAGTTCCCACGATGGAGCAAGTGAATGGGCTGCTCGATTCTGCCTTGCCGGAGAATGCGTCATTTCCCGCTCGCGATCGCGTCATTTTCGAATTGCTTTACGGATGTGGATTGCGGAATTCCGAGCTGATCGGAATTGAGCTCGACGACATTAGCTGGTCCAACGAAGTCATCCGCGTGCGTGGCAAAGGAAAAAAGGAGCGGCTAGTCCCATTGGGCGATTCGGCCTCAGTTGCAATTCGGGAATACATTCCCAAACGCCAACGCGTGCTTGAGAATCGACGCCGAAACTGCTCCACCCTCCTGATCAATCTCCGTGGTGGTCCGCTCACTTCGCGCAGCGTTGGACGGATCGTGAAGGCAATCGCCGTCGCCCGCGGGCTCTCTCCTGACGTCCATCCACACACTCTGCGGCATGCCTTCGGCGCGCATATGCTGGAAGAGGGTGCGGATTTGCGCGCCATCCAGGAGCTGCTCGGACACTCACGGCTCTCGACAACGCAGCGATATACGCAGCTCACATCTGCGCATATTACCCGCGTGTACGACGAAACTCATCCCAAGGCGAGATGACCTTTTCGGCGCTTGCGCGTTGCGCCGCCAGCAGGTCCATTATGCGCAGCCTAGTACTGCGCAGACAGCGAACCCTGAGACTTTTGCCTCGCATCCTACTTGGGGCGATTACGGAGGACACGATGCAAAGCGCCAAAGACTTATTTATCCACGAACTCACCGACATGCTCGACGCCGAACAAAAGCTCGTTACCGCGCTCCGAGAACTTGCCGAAGATCATGCCGATGAACCACAACTGCAAAAGGGATTTCAGTCTCATCAAGCACAGACCGAGAAGCAGGTCGAGCGCCTGCAGCAGATTTTTGAGCACCTCGGCGAGGAAGCAGAAGAGACCGAGTGCAAAGGAATGAAGGGCCTACTGGAAGAGCGCAACTCGTTCAAGCAAGAAGAAGAGCCTGGGAGCGACATTCTCTCAATCTTCGATGTTGGCGCTGCGATCAAAGTCGAGAGCTACGAGATCAGCGCGTACAACTCGCTGATTGAACTGGCGAAGCAACTCGATATGACGAAAGCGATCCGGCTGTTGAATCAAAGCCTGAAAGAAGAGCAGCAGACGAAGACGAAACTCGAAGCGATATCGCGCAAACTGAAGCCGGACAATCTCGGCATGGAGGAAGAAGGCGAGGAGATGGAGGAAGAGCGTCCGGCACGCCGGAGCGCGGCGCCGTCGCGCGGGAAGTCGCGTTCGCGAAGAGCAGCTTAGTGCTTCCGAGAACGGCGAACACGAAGGCCGCGAAGACAACACATGAGGTCACAAAGAAATTCTTCGTACCTCTTTTGTTTCCTTCGTGACCTTCGTGTTCGCCGTTCCCACGGACGTCCCTAAACACAAAACCCTTCCAGTCGTTTTCTGTTCTCGCACGAGAAGAAAAGAAACGCTGGAAGGGAAGACTTGGGGTGCGTGGCTTACGCGTTGCCGCGTACAACGTTCTGCGCCTGAAGTCCCTTGGGACCCTTCAGCAGCTCGAACTCAACCACTTCGCCTTCATTCAAAGTGCGGTACCCGTTTTCCTGGATCACGGAAAAATGGACGAATACGTCCTCGCCAGTGGAGCGCTGGATGAATCCATATCCCTTGGCTCCGTTGAACCACTTCACAGTACCCTTCTCCTTAGTAGTACTCACGCAAACTCCTTTCGCCTCGAATCAAAAATCTCCCCCGATGGTTCCCCCAGGATGGTTGTCCCAAAATGATCCAACGAAGTGAGTTGAAGAGGTGAGACTCATCCGCGCTCAGCCGCAAAAAACAAAAGCCGTTTTCGCCGTGAACGATTGCGGGTGCTTTCGTCCCAGCAAAACCGGCGTCGTCTCTCTGTGGACTGCGACCGCGAACAAGAACCTCAACCTCGAAACCTGTCGTGCAAAATCTCTACTCGTTTTAGAAGAGCTTGTTACGCGACATGCATACTTCATACAAACGAAGGGCATGATATTCAGAGACAAAGGATTTTGTAAAGCAGAACTTTGGTGAAAACGGGAATAAAAAACGTTTTAAATACGCAGCGCTGACTGCAAGTGGAAAATCGGCGAGAGTAACTCTGTTTTGATTACCGCACTTGAACGATTGCGGCTGCTGATGCGGTTGCTTAATGGATTCAAGATTTCACTCTGTTCTGCCCGGCACTCACATTTTTGACTCAAAGACAAACAAAAACTCCGCGCCGCCGAGTCTCGGTGGTGAAAAACCCTTCCGTAACCCAAATACCTGAGCGATTGTTGCGTGCTGCTCTGCTACGCTTCTGGACAGTATGTCCTCCACACCGCACTCCGGGATCACGCCTCCAACCACAACCGTGGTCGAGCCAAGCACCGCTCGTCGCCTTAGGTTGCGCATCGAATCGGAGCTCTTGAAGCCGGAGAATGCGGGATACCTTCGCCAGACCGGGAAATATCTGATGCGCACCGAGGTGCACACCTTCGCGTTCAGTGTGGCGGCAAACGTGATTCTGTCGTTCTTCCCTTTCGTAATCCTGTTGCTCACCCTCACACGCCAGGTGTTCCATTCGCAGATGATGTATGACGTTGTTCTGCAACTGCTGCGCAGCTACTTACCTGCAGGGCAGGATTTCATCGTGCGAAGCGTCGTCGCCCTCACACCGCATCGCGGAATGAGGCTCTTCTCGCTCGCCATGCTACTGGTATCCTCCACTGGCGTATTCGTTCCATTGGAGGTGGCGCTGAACCAGGTCTGGGGTTTCACGACGAATCGCAAGTATCTCGGCAATCAGGCGGTGTCGCTAGCGTTGGCGGCAGGATGCGGTGTGCTGGCACTCATTTCAGTCGGCGTGACAGCGCAGAACCAGTGGTGGCTTCTCACCATCTTCGGTTCCAAAGAGAATCTCCTCTTTCGTGCTATCGGTTTTTTGATTATGAAGTTCTTCGCTTTCGCCGCGAGCATAGCCATGTTCTTTCTCATTTACTGGCTGCTGCCGAACGGGAAAGTAAGTGCGAAATCCGTTCTGCCGGGCGCGATCCTCACTGGTCTGATCTGGGAGGTGAGCAAGTACGTGTACATCCTCGCGCTCCACTGGCTCGATTTTCAAGAGGTCTACGGCCCATTTGCGCTCTCGGTCACGCTTATGTTCTGGGCCTTCATCTCCGGCCTTCTGCTGCTCGGAGGCGCACAGTTTAGCGTTTTGCGCGCACGTAAGGTATCCTCCAGCCTCATATAATCGGCTCTGAGCAGTCCATGAACCAATTCTTCAGCAGTCTGAAGCGCCGCCTCATGCAATGGGGTGTCTACCCGCGCAGCGGTCTCGCGCGTTTCACGGTTTGGGTCGCTGGACTGTTCGTTGTTTCAAAGATCCTTGCGTTTGTAATCTCATCACTTAAGTGGTCAGGTATTTTCTCCAGCTGGGCTGGCTTTTTCGAGTTCGTTACGGTCTGTACAGGAGCTTGGCTGCTCATCCGCTGGATCAGAATCAAGCTGCTCTGGCGACTGCGTAACCGGCTGATCGTTACCTACATTTTTATTGGCGTCATTCCCGTTGTGCTGATCCTGACGATGGTGGTGATCGCGGGATACATCTTGGGAAATCAGCTCACCACCATGTTGGTGCATCGCGATCTCCAGGCTGAAGTCCTTAGTCTCGACACGCTGAACTCCACCGTCTCGCTGGAGATTGCAGATGCCTTGCAGAAAAAGACCACCGGGCCCTTGCACCTCTCCAGTTTGGAACTTCTCGGGCCGACACAGCGGTTTCCAGAATGGACCATTGGCGCCTGGGTGAACGGCAGGCCACTTCAGCTTGTGAACGGCAACTTGCCGCGTCGCGAGTTGGCCGACCGAACGCGGGATACAAGCGGCGTGATCGCCTTCGATCGCAAGTTCTTTATCCGAAGCTACCGCAGTACGAGAACTCCCGAGGGCAATTTGCAGACAGTGATGCTGGTCCCGATCACGCCAGAGCTGCTCGCGCGCGCGGTTCCCGATCTCGGACTAGTCACTCTTTATCACTTCGAACAGAGTGATGGCGGGAAGGACAACCAAAGCTCTTTCAAATTCAGTGAAGGCGCGAACAAGAATCTGACACCCGTCCCTACGGTGAGTGCCGGGCCGAGGCCGCCACATATTTACCGCTTTGATCCGATCGTCCAGTTCGGTTCTGTGTTCCGGATCACTGACTGGGCCTCTGGAGAGGAGAGCCGGGCGTGGGTAAACGTGAGCACACGACCATCCATCCTCAACAGCCGAGTGTTTACCGACTTGGGTGAAGTCGGATCGGCAGTGCTAATCCTCCTTGCTGTCGTCGCGATTGCGTTTGCGATTATCGAACTAATCGCCCTCATCATTGGAGTACGCCTCACGCGAACGATTACAGGATCAGTCGGCGCTCTCTATCGTGCCACGCAGCACATTAACCGGGGTGACTTGGCACACCGCATTCGCGTGCAATCCGCCGATCAACTGGCATCGCTGGAGACCTCGTTCAACTCGATGAGCGAGTCGCTGCAGCGACTGCTCCAGGAGCAAAAAGAGAAGCAGCGTCTGGAAAACGAACTCGCCATCGCGCAAGAAGTGCAGGCTCAGCTTTTCCCGCGACATCCAAAGCGGCTGCAGTCGCTCGAACTGCACGGTGTCTGCAAGCCGGCACGCACCGTCAGTGGGGATTACTACGACTTTGTAGCGCTTGGCGAGGAGCGGCTTGGCATCGCGGTCGGCGACATCAGCGGAAAAGGGATCTCTGCCGCGCTGCTGATGGCGACAATTCACTCCGCCGTTCGCGTGTTCGAGCTGGGCGCAATGCCAGAACGAGAGCAGCTTGTTGCTGCGGGAGCCGCTGCGTCGGCAGCAAACGTTCAGACGCCACGCTGGTCGGTTGCCTCTGAGAACATCGAGTCGCCTGCCGAAGTGCTCACTCTACTGAATCGACATCTTTATAGCAGCACACCGCCAGAGAAATACGCGACGTTGTTCCTGGGCATCTTCGATGGAACGACTCGCAAGTTCGTGTACTCAAATGGTGGACATCTTGCGCCCCTGATTATTCACGACAACGGTGAAGTCCGCAAACTTGAAACAGGTGGCCTGGTGGTTGGCCTCTTCCCTGAAATCGTCCTCGAGGAGGAGGAAGTGCGGCTCTCACCCGGAGACATTTTCGTTGCTTATAGCGACGGGGTCACTGAACCAGAGAATGAATTCGGCGAGTTTGGCGAGGAGCGTCTGCTGGAGCTGGTGCGCAGTAACCGGCATCTCTCGCTCGATCGCATCTCCGACATCGTTATCGCCGCTGTTCAAGACTGGATCGGCGAGAACGAGCAGCCGGATGACATTACGCTGGTGCTCGCGCGCGTGCGGTAAACCAGGAGCGAACCAGAAGGTCACGAAGGTTTCACTTCGAGGTCACGAAAAATCCAAAACAGAGGGCGGACGATGAAGGCTCCGTTTTTAGGAACGGCTGTTAGGAGTTTCGACACCCTGTCCGAGCAGGAGATCCTTGCGCTTGCGATCTCGCTCGAAGAAGAGGACGAGCGCGTTTATGCCGACTTTGCTGATGGGCTGCGCCAGAGCTTTCCGGCGACCGCCGGTGTGTTCGCAAAGATGCGCGAAGAAGAGTCTGACCACAGAAATCGGCTGCTCGATCTGTATCGTCAGAAGTTCGGCGAGCACATCCCACTCATTCGTCGTCAGGATGTAAAGGGATTCGTGCAACGAAAGCCCGTCTGGCTGATCCGTCCGCTCGGACTCGATTCTGTACGCAAGCAGGCCAGCGCCATGGAGGTCGAGACGCGTCGCTTTTATGAACGTGCCTCAGCACGGACAAACGATGTGAGCATCCGCCAACTGCTCGATGATCTCGCGCAAGAAGAGCGCACGCATGAAGATCGCGCGCAGGAGCTCACAACGGAAAAACTTCCAACCGAAGTGGTCGAAGATGAGGAACGCGCGCGGCGTCGTCTGTTCGTCCTGCAGATCGTGCAACCCGGCCTTGCAGGATTGATGGACGGCTCTGTTTCCACGCTTGCTCCGGTCTTTGCGGCTGCGCTGGCTACGCGCAATAGTTGGGACGCGTTCCTTGTTGGGATGGCAGCGTCGCTCGGTGCCGGAATCAGCATGGGATTCGCAGAAGCATTGTCTGACGACGGGAGCCTTACCGGACGCGGTCACCCCTGGGTACGGGGTCTGGTCTGTGGCGCGATGACCACCGTCGGCGGCATCGGCCATACACTCCCATTCCTGATCTCGAATTTTCAGGCAGCGTTCATCATTTCCTTCATCGTTGTGCTGATCGAATTAGGAATCATCACCTGGATTCGCCACCGCTACATGGAAACTCCACCCCTTGCGGCGGCGGTACAGGTGCTCATCGGCGGTGGACTCGTCTTCGCGGCTGGAGTGCTGATCGGGAGCTCCTGAATTCCCAGGCATGGTACATGTCCTTTAGGACAATGCCCCCATTGTCCTAAAGTAACTGTACCGAATTGGGAACGTCCTCGCCCTTATGCGGTAGATGTTGCATCCTAGAGGTGCACTCGCGGAGAGGCAATGATCATCCCTCGTATCCTCTGCGTAGACGACGACCCCCGAATTAACGAGCTAAACCAGGTAGTCCTTGGGCGCGAGGGATACGCGGTGGAAATCGCGCTCTCCCCTGCAGACGCATTGGACCGCTTCTGTGCCGATCGTTTCGATCTTGTGATCACCGATCTCTTCTCACACACGTCCAGTGATGCAGATTTTATTCGCAAGCTTCGCGACCTCGATCCCAGAGTTCCTGTCATCATAGTGAGCGGCCAGCACAACCCTCCCCCGGAGGTTCTCAAACAAGCCGATGCCTATGTGCAGAAAGCCTATTCGCTGAATGCGTTGAGAGATGCCGTCCGCGAAGTGCTGATGCGCGAGAGGCTGCGGCGGATCGGGTAAGAAGAATTGAACACGGAGGACACGGAGGACGCAGAGGTGTGGGTGCCTATTCCGAATCCCTGGTTTTGGTGCGAGCAATGCGTATTTTGTTCCTCGCTGCTGTTTTCTAGAATTCATAATTCTGAGTAGGAATTCGTCCACAAAAATCAGACGCTCAGAACAATAAGAAACAAGCCTTCGTCTCCTCCGTGCCCTCCGTGTTCAATTCTTATCCAGGCTCCGCAAAATCGCGCAGCTCGGGATAATGCTCCATCAGCGTACTCGGCGCTTTCACTTTTTTCCCGTTCAGCATCTGCTTCAGCTCGAGCGCATTCACCGCCGCTTTTCCCTTGTAATGATTGTTTGTGACCGCAAACGTCTTCTCGACCTTCTCTCCCAACCGCTCGATCTTCTCCTTCCATGGTTCGAGCTGCTCTGGACTGTAGAGATAGTTGTAGCGATCATCGCGATTGTCGGATTGGAACCAGTCTTTGTAGTTGCGGCCGTGAAGGCGGACGTATCCTATGTTCGACGTCGCGTGTTCGGTGCCGCGGACCGAGTGTCCCAGCCGGGGCTGATCGATATTGCAGAATGCGACTTTCTGCGCCGCGAATTGCGAGAGAACTTCTGGATTGTCCCAAGTCGAGTGCCGCACCTCTACGACAAGCGGATATTCGCGGAAGCGTTCGATCAAGCCGTGCAGATAATCGCGATTTTCATCCGTATTCTTGAACGAAATCGGAAACTGAATCAGCAGCGCTCCCAACTTGCCGCGTGCGGCGATCGAATCAAGACCTGCTTTGGCATTCGCCTCATCTTCGGCAATTGGGTTAATGGTTGCCGCCGACGTCGATTGCAACGCAGCTCCAGGCGCGTGTGTGAAGCTCCGAAATAACTTAGCGGTGAATTCGAACTTCGGGTTCACGTCAGATACGAGGTCACACCATTGCTTTCCTGTTTTGGGCTGAATTTGGCCGTAAAATGACGTGTTGATCTCGCAGCAATCGAAGTACTGAGCCAGGAACTGCAGCGGATGCTGACGCTTCTTCAGTCCTGGAGGGTAGACAATCCCTTCCCAATCCTTGTAGGAGAAACCGGCCGTGCCTACGAGAATCTCCCTGTTCGTGTTCACGCGTCTAGCTTACGCGCCGAGAGCCTCCCAATCGGAGAGGCTCTTAGCTAGATGAATGCGGGCGGTCGCAGGCGCCAAATCCAGTAGAATAGGAATGAGCCACGTTCCTGTCCTCATCGGAGAGATGGCCGAGTGGCTGAAGGCGCACGCTTGGAAAGCGTGTATACCTTAACGGGTATCGTGGGTTCGAATCCCACTCTCTCCGCCATTTCGCACTTTCTGCTCATCACTCAGCTTCGGCAGCGAGGTTATGTCCAAGCTGTCGTTAATTTCCGTATCGCGGCTCCTGGGAAGCCCACAACTGCTGGTGTACGCCAAGACCTTCGCAGGATTGGTACGTGCTAACACCATGGCGATCCCGTTCTTCCGCGGGACGTTTGCTTCTGATCTGATCTATACGCCGGTGCTGTTCAGCGTTCCGTATGCTCTGAAGCTGATCGAAAGAAAGACGGCCGAAGCGCGTGAGAGGCTAAACGTGGAGCTGGCTTTTCCTCGACCGGGTTTTGTCCAACCCGCTTCCGATAGCATTTCATTCTTGCAAGCTCGACGTAAAAACCCGGGCGAGGGCGCCCGGCTCCACGTTTGGGTCTAGCCGTGGCTTCCGTTTGAGCTTGCCCCGCCGTTCTCGAGTTCTCGCAAGGCAGCCCGTGTTTTAGCCAGGAGCTGTTCCAACTCGGCATACCGCCGCCGCAGGCCCTCTACAACATTGGCTGGAGCTTTTGCCAGGAAGCTCTCGTTGCCGAGCTGACGTGTCGCGTTGGCGTGTTCTGATTCGAGCTTCTTCAACTCCTTAGACAAACGGTCGTATTCGGCGGCGACATCAATCTTCCGCTCATAAACGACAGCGACTTCGTACAAGTTTCTCGTTTGCACTCCAGGAATCTTCGAGATACTCTCAGCGGCAAATTCGATCTTGTCGATCTGCCCACGCGCCTGCAGAAACTCGGAGCTGTGCTCAATCAGTTTGCGAACTGCGGCGTCTGCCGTGAACACGCGAATCGGCACCTTTTCTCGTTGCTCAACTTTCAGCTCAACGCGGCGATTACGAATGTCGGACAGCAATTCTCGCAGAATTTCTATTTCTTCGAGAGTACGCTTCTGCTCGCGACTCAGCTCTCGTCCGGTTGGGAAGCGAGTGAGCGCGATCGATGCTTCTGGAGCTTTTTGGTCGTACAAGGCATGCCAAATCTCTTCAGTGATGAATGGCATGAACGGTGATAGCAGCCGCAATGAGCCCTCGAAAACTTTGATCAGGTGATTGAGCGCTGCTCGCGCCTGTTCCTTCGCAGGACCACTAAAGTCGAGACGCAGCTTCACCGCTTCGATGTACAGATCGCAGAGATCGCCCCAGAAGAACTGGTAAACGAGATTGGCCGCTTCATGGAAACGGTATTCCTCGAGAGCCTTGTTCACTTCGCGCGCGGTTTCCTGAAAACGAGCTTCAATCCAGCGATCGATCAGATCGGGGGAACTCGTAGGAGCTTCACTGGCGATGAGTTCTTTGAGGCCGCTTTCGTTCCATACGCCTGCCTCGCTTGCTCTGTCGATGTTCATGAACAGGAAGCGGGCGGCATTCCAGATCTTGTTGGCAAAATTCCTGTAGCCTTCCGTGCGGCTCTCGTTGAACGCAATATCCGTACCTGGCGATGCCATCGCGGCCAGGGTGAAGCGCACTGCGTCGGTCCCATATTTCTCGGTGATGTCGATGGGATCGATTACATTGCCTTTGGTCTTCGACATCTTCTGCCGCTCGGCGTCGCGCACCAGAGCGTGGATGTAGACCTCCCGAAATGGAACCGATTCCGAATCGGGACGCGGGCTGCCGTCGGCCATTGGCATATCTTTCATGAAGTGGCAACCCATCATGATCATGCGCGCCACCCACATAAAGAGGATGTCGAAGCCGGTGACCAGCAGCGAGGTGGGATAAAACACGTCGAGATCGCGCGTGTGCTCCGGCCAGCCAAGTGTTGTAAAGGGCAGCAGCGTGGACGAGAACCAGGTGTCGAGCACGTCGGTCTCGCGCTCGGTCGCCCATCCGCAATCGGGACACTTGAACGGCTCCTCGCGGCTGACGATCGGCTGCGAATTCACGTCTGCTTTCGAGCGCGCGCAGCCGCTGTTCGTGCAATACCAGGCTGGAATCTGATGACCCCACCAAAGCTGGCGCGAGATACACCAGTCGTAGATGTTGGTCATCCAGTTCATGTAGATCGCCTTGTAGTTCTCCGGCGTGAAGAGAACGTGTCCATTCGTGACCGCCGCGATGGCGCGATCGGCCAGCGGCTGAATCTTGATGAACCACTGCATCGAGAGGCTCGGCTCAACCACTGTCTTGCATCGGTCGCATTTGCCGTTCGAGAGCACGTGATCTTTTGCGCCGATCAGAATTCCTTGCGCTTCGAGATCGGCGAGTACTCGCTTGCGCGCTTCGTAGCGATCGAGTCCGGCATATGGTCCGCCGTTCGCGTTGATGCGTGCCGACTCGTCCATGATCTTGAGCAGCGGCAGGTTGTGCCGCTTGCCCATGATGAAGTCATTGGGATCGTGCGCGGGCGTAACCTTCACTGCGCCGGTTCCGAATTCGGGATTCGCGAGCTCGTCGGCGATGATCGGTATCTCGCGATTCATCAGGGGCAGACGCAGCTTCTTCCCGATCAGGTTTCTGTAGCGGTCATCATTCGGATTGACGGCCACGGCGACATCGCCAAGCATGGTTTCCGGACGCGTGGTGGCAATGTGAATCGATCCGCTGCCATCTGCAAGCGGATAACGAATCTCGTAGAGCTTGCCTTGTTGCTCCTCGTGAACAACTTCAAGATCGGAGATGGCAGTGAGGCATCGCGGACACCAGTTGACGATGTACTCGCCGCGATAGATCAGTCCCTGTTCCCATAAACGGACGAAGACCTCGCGCACAGCTCGGTTCAGGTTTTCGTCCATCGTGAAGTACTCGCGCGACCAATCAACCGAGGCGCCGAGACGCTTCATCTGGCCCTGAATCGCGCCGCCGTACTGCTTCTTCCAGCACCACACACGCTCGACGAACTTCTCGCGGCCGAGGTCCTGCCGCTTAATGCCTTCGGTCGCAAGCTGACGCTCCACCATCATCTGCGTGGCAATGCCGGCGTGGTCGGTTCCGGGAAGCCAGAGAGCGAGTTCGCCGCGCATGCGATGCCAGCGGGTGAGGATGTCCATCTCCGTCTGATTGAGCATATGGCCCATGTGCAGACGGCCGGTCACGTTGGGTGGAGGGAGCAAAATCGTGAACACCGGGCGGGAATCGCCCGGAGCTGGAGTCTTTACTTCAAAGAGCTTCTCGCGAATCCAGTACTCGGCCCAGCGCGGCTCAATCGCGTTGGGATCGTAAGTCTTGGGAAGCTCGTGCGGCATAGGAAGGCCTTAGAAAACGATAGCACGGAGCACAGGATGGCCTACGCGAAGAGCTTCAATCAGTTCAGGATGCCCCGCGAGCTGAGGGCGATCAAAGTCGGCGTGGCCTGCCAGAAAAGTACGAACGCACAGTGAGGATCAGGACTCGCTGCTCTTTCCCTGCAGCCTGCGCCGGCTGGCCCGCGAAGCTGCCGTAAGTCACGGTGCCAGCAGCGATTATTCCGCGATTCCCTGCTAATTCCCTGCAAGTTCCCTGGTCAATCGCAAATCGCCAGTGTTTATGCGGGTCCGGCGATGAAAAAAATTTTTGCGGGAATTTTTTTCCCTGCTGAGTTCCCTGCGCAGGGAATTCGATCGACGGTTGTGCCGCAAGACTTTTAGTCAACGATGAAGTTCGGCCGCCCGTCTCCGAAAGCTGTTATGCGATGGCTTTGCCTTTCGATGCCTCTGCGCCGTTCTCCTCGAGGAAGCGCTCCATGAATTTGGTGTCGAACTGCGCAACGCGGAAGTCGGCGTTTTGCATGATGCGACGATGGAGCGGAATGGTGGTGTGGATGCCTTCGACGATGAACATCTCCAAAGCTCGTGACATGCGTGCAATGGCTTCTTCGCGATCTTTGCCGTGAGTAATGAGCTTTGCGATGAGCGAATCGTAGTACGGTGGAATCACTCCCTCAGTGTACGCAGCAGTATCGACGCGAACTCCGGTCCCGCCCGGCATATTGAAGGCCGTAATTTTGCCTGCTGATGGAGTGAACTTCTCTGGATGCTCCGCGTTGATTCGGCACTCAATTGAATGTCCGCGCATTTCGATCGGAGCAGTGATGATTTCGCTCAGCTTCTCGCCTGCGGCGATCCTGATTTGCGCTTTCACGAGATCGATGCCAGTCACCATCTCTGTGACCGGGTGCTCGACCTGAATGCGCGTATTCATCTCGATGAAGTACAAACTGCCGTCTTCGTCCATGAGGAACTCGATGGTGCCGGCGTTGACGTATCCGATATCGCCTAAGCAGCTTTCAAGTTTTTCGCTGATCTGTTTGCGCAGCTTCGGTGTGACTTTCGTTGAGGGGGACTCCTCGATGAGCTTCTGATGGCGGCGCTGAATGCTGCATTCTCGCTCACCGAGCGTGATCACCTTTCCGTGCTCGTCGGCAAGGATCTGAAACTCGATATGGCGGGGCCTCTCGATAAATTTCTCCATGTAGAGGTCGCCGTTGCCGAATGCGGCCGCAGCTTCGGAATGTGCTGCTTGATAGAGCTTCGGCAATTCTTCCGGCGAGCGCGCGACGCGCATGCCTCGTCCTCCGCCTCCGGCGGAAGCTTTGAGAATGACGGGGAACCCGACTTGCTTTGCCCACTGGAGCGCCTCATCTTCGTTCTGAATCACGCCCTCCGATCCGGGAAGAATGGGTACGCCGGCTTTTTTCATCGCGACGCGGGCTTTTTCTTTTTCACCCATAAGTCGCGTGACTCCAGGCGGTGGTCCGATGAATTTCAAGTGTGACGTTTCGCAAACCTCCGCGAAGTTTGCGTTTTCGCTGAGCAGCCCATATCCCGGGTGGATGGCTTCGACGTTCGCTATTTCAGCGGCACTGATAACTGCCGGAATGTTGAGGTAACTCTCGGCAGAGCGTGGAGGACCAATACAGATGGCCTCATCGGCAAAGCGGACCGGAAGCGAATTTCGATCAGCCTCGCTATAGACCGCGACTGTCTTCACGCCCAATTCCTTGCAGGCGCAGATCACGCGCAGTGCAATTTCTCCGCGATTGGCAATTAGGATTTTATTGAACATGCTCGAGACTCGCGCACTAGAACATCAGCGCGGACGAATACTGAATAGAGGCTGTCCGTACTCGACGGGCTGTCCGTTGTTTACGAGCCGCTTCACGACTTCGCCGCTCACGTCGGCTTCAATTTCGTTCATTAACTTCATGGCTTCAATGATGCAGAGCACCTGACCGGTTTCCACCGTATCTCCTGGTTTAACGAAAGGCGGCGATCCGGGTGAGGGCGACTCGTAAAAAGTTCCCACAATGGGAGACTTCACTTGATGGAGTCCCTCATCGGGAGATTTGGACGGCGGCGCTGCTGACGGGGTGGCGGGCGGAGCTGTCGCTGCTGCAGAAACCGTCGGAAGCGATATCGGCAAAGTGGCAGGTGCGATCGCGACAGGAGTTCCGCGTTTAATACGAACTTTTACGTCGCCGCGCTCCAGCTCGAATTCAGCGATGTCCTGCTCTTTAAGAAACTCGATCAGCTCTTTGAGCTCTTTTTGATTCATGGATTTTCGTGGATGCCGCAGCTCAGAGGACTAAGAACTCCTTGGGAGTTGGAGTGAGCACTTCGCACCCCGTTTTCGTAACCAGCACCATGTCTTCGATTCTCACGCCGCCCTTGCCCGGAATATAAATGCCCGGTTCGATGGTCACCACCATTCCGGGCTCGAGTTTCTGAGTTTGTCCCTTTGCCAGCCGCGGAGCCTCATGGATTTCCAATCCGACGCCGTGGCCGAGCGAGTGCGTAAAGTACTTGTCCAGCTTATGCTTGCGCAGAAGGTCGCGGGCAGCGGCATCTACCGCCTGGCATTCGACACCCGGGGCTACAGCCGCAATCGCAGCGAGCTGTGCCTCGAGAACCGCCGAGTAAATCCGCCGCGCTTCCTCGCTCGCGCGGCCCACCCAGACGGTTCTAGTCATGTCAGAACAATAACCGGCGAGTATAACACCGTAATCGAGGACTACGAATCCGCACCCAATCTTCCGGCGTGTGGGTCGCGCGTGCGGCAGCGCTGAATTGGGCCCGGACGCAACAATCGAATCAAAGCTCATTTTTTCAGCGCCGGCGCATCGGGCCAGATATTCAAGTTCGGCAGCAACCTCATTCTCGGTAGTTGCCGGTTTGATCGATTTCAACAAACCGGAAAAGATGCTCGATGCACACTGGACAGCATGGCTGATCAGCTTTATCTCCGATTTATCCTTCTTTATCCTGAGTTCTTCGACTATGCCACTGGTTGCGAGTACGCGATCACCGGTTCTCCCCATAGAAGCGCGTAATTCCGAGTCGACGAGCTTCTTAGTCGACAGGCTCACATCGGCGGCTTCTATGCCGATTCGCACTCGCTTCCTTCTGCGAAGATGCTCGCTGAACCAACGAATTGCCAAGATGACGGGAGCACCGGAACCGATGTGTATCGAGGCGTTCTTTACCTGATGTTTGGCTTGCTCGGTGTACCGCCCGTCGGTGAAGAATGCCCATTTACCACGGGCACATGCTAGGGCGCCTGAGCTACCAGAAAATCCCGCCAGGTATCGGACATTCGGCAAGCTTGTGATCACAAATCCATCTAACGCTTTTATGGGAATTGCAGAGTCCAAAGAGCGCTGGCGTTCTGTTAGCTCCATCACGTTTGAGTGTAAACGACGAGAATTGATCAGAACCTTGCGCAGGAGCCTCTGCCAAGTAAGGCCACTGGCCTCCGAATATGTCGGAGGCCAGTTGAGATGGTTTCTTCGACTAAGACTGCAGAATTCTAGGCGTTATGAAAAAAATTAGTTCCTGCGTTGAGGTACTGACTGCCCGGTGTTTAAAGAGATTTCCCAATACAGGAACATTGCCGAGGAGCGGCACCTGATCTGTGGTGATGCTATCCGAGGTTTGAATCACACCACCAATGACAACTGTTCCACCGTCCGTCACCAAAACTTGAGTAGTCGCTTGCTGCGTGATCAATTCAGGGTTACCCGAAATTTGTACCGCAAAATTTGGAGTCGTGTTCTCGACGTCAACGTTCAAGAAAATGGTGTTCTCCGCCGTGATCTGAGGGGTAACTTGTAGCCTCAAAAAGGCGTCGATGTATGTTGTAGTTGGTGGGCCGCCCAACTGAGCAGCTGTAACGACTGGGATACGAACACCTTGCCGGACGAGAGCCGCGGCATTGTTTTGCGTAACGACTCTGGGACGTGACAGTATCTTCAACAGTCCACGTGATTCGGCGGCGGTCAGCACTGTGTCTAAGCGGTAGACAGAGCCGAGATTCGTGATACTAAACCCACTTGTCGGCCCGGTAACGCCTAAGTTGGAAAACAGAGGAATGGAAGCTGGAGTAACCGGTATCGGCTGCCCTGGCTTTAAATTTGAAAGATCGGGAGCCGATACGCCGGGGATAGTGAAATACGGCGGTGGAAAGACATAGCCTGTGGTATTCGGCGTTTTCCCCACTGCTCCGGCTCCGCCCACCGCCGTGGAGGCGTTGCCCCAGCCAAAAGCAAACTGACTGCCTAAATCTCGTGCGAAGCTTCGCGTAGATGCTACGACGCGCGCCTCAATCTCTACCTGCTGCGATTTGCGATCAAGCTCCTTAATTAGACGATCAATTCCCGGAATGACACTCGGGATATCTTGAATAATGACCGAGTTGGTACGATCGTCGGCGATGATGTCCCCGCGCTTCGACAGAAAAGCCTTCAATGTCGGCACAACGTTTTTTGCAGTACCATAACTGAGATAGCGCGTGACAGTAACACGGTCGACCGCGAGCGCCTGTGCTTCCTGTGTCGCGCGAATCGCTTCGGCCTCTTTGCGAAGAGTGTCTGGCA
Organism: uncultured Terriglobales bacterium; assembly: GCA_964399125.1. Lineage (GTDB taxonomy): Bacteria > Acidobacteriota > Terriglobia > Terriglobales > Acidobacteriaceae > Gp1-AA112. The sequence goes on along the minus strand of CAYNPS010000009.1, from coordinate 14,791 downwards.
AAGCGATGCGTAGGACATTTCCGTTCAATTGACACTGCAGCGAATTATTCTGCAGAACGATAGCGAGAGCCTGGTCCCACGGTACGTCATCGAGCACGATGGTCAGTGTTCCGTTAACTCCAGGATCGAGCACGACATTAAGACCACTGATTTCGTGAATAAGACGGAAAAAATCTTTAAGATCCACATCCTTCAGGTTTACCGAAATCGGCTCGCCGGTATAACGACCTGTGTTGCAGTTACTTGTGCTCGCCAATGCACTCGTCGCTTGAGTACTACTCGCACTCTGAGCTGCCTGCATCATGGCTGCCTTCACTGCCTCTGGCTTGATCTCCGCAGATGTTTTGCTGGTAAGAGGAATCTCTACCGGGGGTGCAGCTCCCAAAGTTTTAGCTGCCGCAATGGCGCGCTCTGCCGGTGTCGGCTCGTCATCGTTCGTCGGGTGAGCCACCCTACGATATTCAGGATCTACCATGACGTAGTCCTGCGCAGGGCGTCGGGAAGCGGTCTCTGTGGCGCCTTCAGCCACTAGAGCTGCCTTGGGAATCTCGGCACTCGTATTGACTCGATTAGTTTGACTAAGCGCTGAGCCCGCTAGAGCGACCGGACGGAGGCTGACAATCAGCTTGTCCTTAGTTTCTGCGAGCGCAAAGCTGTGTGGGGATTTTAAGTCGAGCACTACTCGGGTAGTCGGCGGGTTCGCCTGGAACTGCGACATGCGGACCATATCCAGGTCAGCCGCATGCACCGGGATACTATGTGTGCGCTCTTCCGGAAGAGCATTCTGCAGGTCGATGACAAGTCGATCGGGCGACTTCAATGTCAGGATCTTAGGATTCAGCGGACCATTTGCTCGTATCTCGACATCCGTGCCGTTGTGACCGCGAACTACACTTATCCCACGTACCCGAACAGGCTGAGCTTCGGCACCTTCTGGAATTGACTGCCGTTTTGCGATAGCCATCGAGGCCAAGCTCACTGAAGAAACTGCTTGGGATTTCTCGGTCGCACTAGCTTTATCACTGGAGAAAGTTGCCGTGTTCTGGCTGGCTGTATTCTTTTCCAGATCCGAGCTCACGCGAACCACAAGAGCGTTCGTTTGTTCCGAGAAGCGAACGTTGGTACGTGCAGCAAGCGCGAACTCTACGCGCGCAACATCGCTACCGTTGGCTGCCTTGTATGCGTGAACTTGATACGAGCTGATTCCGGGAATAGTCACCGGATGAGGATTCGAGTCTAGCGACCCAACTGTCGCTCCGGGAAAGTCGACGAGGAGCAGGTTGTCAGCAGGTCTGTACTCGTTGTGTGTGAAAGTACCGTTCGCACGAATCGTGACCACAGCAGCGCCACCATCGTTCTGTACGCTGATATTCGTCAACTGCGAATCGGCGAGGGCAAGCGTTGTAAAAAGGGGGAACGCCAGCCCACCACATAGAAGTTGCTTCAGCCTCATCTCGTTTCTCCTCACGATCCAGCATTTCCTGGACGCGCGCGGCGCGGAGGCTCCGCCATCCTACTGCCGAGGGCGGACATCCTACTGCCGCTTTTGGAATTTGCCCACTGCATTTACATCGGCAATGATGTCAATGCAGATACTGCCAACCCGTGAACCCGGCCCGAAATGGAACGACTTACTACTGCAACTACTCTGAAAACTCGAGCGCGAACAATCGGTTCGCGCGATGAATCGCCATGTACTAACTAGATTCGGCTCCGCCGTCCACACTTGGACATGAGAGCACTCTTACATACTTGATGCCTGCCCGCGCACTAAACTGAGGGGGCGGTAACTTTCTTGACAACCTCTTTGCTCACCGGCCTTCCTAGAATGTCGTTGCTCTCTTCGCGGAGAATCAAGCTATCGCCGGTAATCTTCACTACGCTGCCGTTAAATAAGGAATCGTTTTCATGAAGCACATAAGGACGCTTGCCAGCGTTTTCCACCAGCGCTAGATTTCCGTTCTTCATCTGCACGACACCTTTGAGCACAATCTGATCAACAACCAAACAACGCTTTCCTGTAGTGCAATTGGAAGGATTGCGAGCCCCTGCAGCGACTAACGGACTTAAGAACGGATCACGCTTGCCGGGGCTTGGAAGCTTTGCAGGCCCGTTCTGAGCAACTGGAGGAGCCGGCGCAGCCTTCTTCTCCGGCTCGGCAGGCTTCGCTTCGGCCTTCGCTTGTACCGGAGCTGCCTTGACTTCCGGCTTTTTCAGCTGTTGCTTCTTTGCTAAGTCCTTCTCGGGTTGCTGCTTTTTCGTTACCGCCGGTTTTGTGGCGTTCGGCGCAGCCTTCGTCTGAACCGTGGAGCCCTGCTTTGGTTTGCTGGTCGTTTGCGACTGCGGAGCCTTTGCGTGACTTCCGCTTTGGGCCTGAGCCGATTTAAGCGTTTGAGTTTTCGCAGTCTGCGGCGCTGACGGAAGCTTCGTCTTCGGAACAAACGGACTCTTTATGACGGGCTTCGCCTGAGTCGTTGGCTTTGCCGGCTGCTGAGAATTGTTAACCGTTTGGGACGCGGGCGCACTCTGCGCTGCCGCTAGTCCAGCCATCAGCGCCGTGCTCAGAATGTAACTTGAGACTCGCATATTCCTTTTCCTTAGCTTTGCTGTTTCGCCGGTTGACCAGGAGCTGCAGGGGTGGGCTTCACCGATCCATGGCTGAAGAACGTCTTCGCTGTGCAAGAGACTACGACGGTCTCGCCGGGCGCGTAGTCGTATTTGTGTTTGACTGCAGATTGCGCCTTGCTGCCAATTCCCGACATCTTCAACCCGTCGATGTTCACGATGCGCTCCATCGTGCCGACCTTCTCGAAGAAATTCAGCATCGCGAAGTACGGACCATCAACTTCGATATCAAAGGGAACTTCGGTGTAGTACTGCTTGGCGTTTTCCGGTTTTGACACGTAGCTGCGAATTTCAACGCCGGTCTGCTGAGCATCGTTCTGCAGGTCGCGAATGAACTGGTCGGCACTCTTTTCTTCGGGAACGATTTCTTTCTGTCGCTCCATTTGGCGCTGCAAAGACTCGATCTGGACTTCGAGCTGCTTCAATTGGCCTTCATACGGTTTCAGCCGTGCATTGTCTGCTTCCTGGGCTTTGACCTTTTCCATTGCCGCGTCGTTCGCAGCACGCATTGCTGCCAATCCAGTCATACCCGGCACAAACCCATACCACGCTGCAGCGAAGATTGCCGCACCAGCCACAATCAGCACTCCGAGTCGCGCAAAAAATGGAAGTTCATTAAATTTCGCCATTGAAATACTCCGAAACCGCCTACGATTTCTTTCCCGCGTTCGCCGTCTGCTTTTCGCAGATCAAGCTGAAGTTGAAGGCTTGGATCTTCTTCTCCTGCTCGTCCTGGAACGTCTCTTTGATCTCGACTGATTTGAAATAGCCAGTCTTCATCAGGTTCGTCATGAGATTGGCCACGCCGGTTGTGCTGAGCGCCACACCAGAAACGTCTACTTTGTCACCACCATCGGTCATGGCGTTCAGCCAAACCTCGTCCGTTTTGTTCACAGTTGCGCTAACCATTGTTAAGAGATCCACCGGGCCAGTTTGGGCCGCGCGCAACGAGTCGATCACCTTTACGCGCCCCTCATATTCGTCTTTGACCGCCTGGCGCTGTTCGAAGCGGACCTTTGTCTCTGCAAGTTTCTGCGCTTCCTGCTGCGCTCGATCCATCTGCGCTTTGATTCGCGCCGCTTCAGACGTTAGCTGTCCCTGGTACCACCAGATCACTGCGCCAGTAATGGCCAGAACGATGATGGCTGCAAGGGCGTTGACGGAATTCGGAGACCCTGTGGCTTCGAATTCAAGTCCGGTAGCTGCAGCCGAACGCTTGCTCTTAGACTTTGGTTTGCCGAGAAGGTTGATGCGAATCATAGCGTCTCAAAACTCCTGAGAGCGAGGCCTACCGCTACCGCGAGTTGACCTGCATTCCTCTCAATCAGTTCCGAATTGGAACTGTTTCCATTGCGCTGAATTCGTTGGAACGGATTCAGAATCTCTACGGGCATCGAGAACTCCTGGCGAAGGGCTTCGGTCAATCCGGGAACGATGGACGATCCACCTGCGAGGTAAATCTTCTCGATGTGTTGTCCGGCTGCTGTGGCACGGAAGAAGTCGAAGGTCTTCTGGATTTCCAGAACTATGATCTCAGTCACCTGCTGCAATACCGGCAACTTGGCATCGTCGCTCACTTTCGCGACTTTCTCGCCCAACTTGAAACCTTCGGCATCGTCGAAGCTGAGATCGAGTTCCTTCTGAAGCGCGTCGGTGTACTGGTTGCCACCCACGCTGACGTCACGCGTAAACAGAGGCGTGCTGCCCTTCACGATGTTGATATTCATGACGCTCGCTCCCAAATTGAGCAGCGCAACCGTGGAAGTAGGCGAGGGCTCGTAGTTGTATTCGTAGCAGTTCTGCAGAGCAAAGGCGTCGATGTCGACTACTTCAGGAACCTTGCCCGCGAGCGACAGTACGTTCGTATAGTTCAGGATCTTGTCTTTCTTCACGGCGGCGAGCAGAACATCCATCTGCGGCTCATCCGGATTTTCGGAAAGAACCTGGTAATCGATGTTCACGTCGTTCATATCGAAAGGAATGTACTGGGCCGCCTCAGTCTGGAGGAGATCAGGGACTTCGTCTTCGGGCACCGTCTGCATCGAGATCTTCTTCACGATGACGGAGTGACCGCTGACTGCGGTCGCCACCAGCTTGGAGCTGAACTTACGCTCGCTGAACAGCTTCGAGATGGCGCTCGAGACGCTGCCCGAGTCGACGATCATCGAGTCGACCACGATGTCCGATCCCAGCCGTTCAAGCCCAATATGGGAAACGTGGACCTCGCCTTTGATCTTCTTCAGCTCGACTGCCTTGATGCTGCTGGAGCCGATATCCAGGCCGACAATTGATTTTTGTGATCCGAATCCAAACATTGCTACGCCTCGCTATTAAGCACCCGCGGCAGCGCGCGCTGCCCGAGGCTTCTTCTTCGTGCTCTTGGTTTCCCCAGCCGTGCTCTTCTCTTCCATCCACTGATCGAGGATGGTCTTCTTGAACTTCCATCTATTGCCGAGCTTGAACGCGGGGATCCGTTCCTCAGAAACGTACTTGTAGAGCGTGTCGGGACTAACGCCAAGGTACTGCGAAGCCTGGCGGATATTCATCACTTCACGCGAATCTGTTGCCATAGTGCTTAGCCCTTTCCTCGAAAAAATCTGCCCAAGCGTGTTCTCGTTAACTCCCAACAGCACCTCGCCTATCGGAGTATTTGCGGGAATGACGCTTTTGGCCGGGGCCTCAAATTAGAGGAAGAATCCTCTGCTTTCTCGGGGGGAAACTTAAGGTAGCCGTGTTATACCTCGGTTCGTACCCGGTGTGTCAAGGCAGAGTTGCCGGTTTCTTCGGGTTTCTTCCCGTTTTCTCCGGAAATTAGTACATGTACTTTGGTGTTATTTGCGAGATGATGTGGCGGGCAACAAACGAGAACACAATAGATTGTGGTGTTGATGCAGATGGGGCGAAATTATGACTGACACTTTCGTAAGGAGCGCGTAGTTGAAGCGCGAAAAAGCCTTAATCAGGAGCTGTTTGTCGTCTCGCCGCCCAATCGAGGCGGTTGAGTAGCGCCTGTAGATGACTGCGCTGAGTGAGGTAGCTGATGATCATGACGCGAATCACGGTCTGACCGTTCACACGCGTAGTCGAGATCCACTGCTTACCATCACGCGTAACCTCGTTGACAATCTGCTCCAGCCGTTCCGTCTGATCTCCTGAAAACTTCTTGAGCCGCAAGTTGAAAATAGGAAGTTGGGGTTCGATTAGCAACTCGTAATGCGAAGAGCGGCGAACCTGATCGACAAACCACCGCCCAAGATGAATTTGTCCATCAATGTGCTGCTCGTAGGCGGCACGGCCATGAATGCGGAGCGTAAGCCAGAGCTTGAGAGAATTCATGCGACGCGTCCATTGCGTGCTGATGGCAAAGTTGTCGGGCGGAAGCTGCACAGTTGCCTTTGGCATATACGGAGTTGTCACTGCGAATGCCGATTTAAGAATTTCAGGATGGGAGGTGAGGATTACTCCAGCAGCAAACGGCATCGCCAGCCATTTGTGCGGATCAACGGTTACGGAATCCGCAAATTCGATTCCGCGCACCAGGTCGCGATGCTTGTTACTGAAAACTGCCGCTGCGCCGTAAGCGCCATCAACGTGCATCCATATGTCGTGCTTTCGACAAACTTTGGCAACCGCAAGCAAGTCATCAACGGCACCGGAGTTAGTAGTCCCGGCTGTCGCCACTACACAGAATGGCAATGCTCCCGCAGCCTTATCCTCAGCAATCGCGCGATCGAGTTGTTCGATATCGATCTGAATGCGTTCTGTTACGGGAATCCTGCGGACCGCTTTGCGGCCAATTCCCAGCAGTCCTGTAGATTTATCGAGCGAATGATGCGCTTCTGCCGAGGCGTATGCGGCCGGCCCGCCTTTCAGTGATCGCACTCCATCATTCATTACGTCCGGAAATTTCCAGGCGAGGGCAAGGGACAGTGCGGAAAAATTGGCTTCGTTGCCTCCGCTGGTAAATGTTCCGCCGAACGGACCATTCCACCCGATGCGCTCGCCGATCCAGCGCACCGTCTCCAGCTCGATCTTCGATGCGAGCTGCGAACGGGCAAGCGTCGCTAACTGCGGATTCAGCGCCGCTACAAGAGCTTCAGCGAGTACTCCCACGTATGCAGGAGTCGGATTCATCAAGCCGAAGTAGTTGGCGCTGGGGACGTGAAAGCCTTTGTTAATCAGCTCGCGACAGAGATCGTCAAGCACGCGCACTGCATCGGAGCCCATTTCGGGAAGAGCGTCACGCAATTCGTCAAAGGTGCGCTCCTCTTCCGGTAACTGTACCGGTCGCGTATGCAGTGTCTCAAAATAGCGATCGATGTGGTTGATCAGATTGTAACCAAGTCGCCGACGCGTTTCCGAATCGAGTTCAAAGCCCACGTCTACACGCCCGTACCTGTGGCTTCTTCGGCGATCTCTTCCTGCTTCTGCGGACGCAGCAAGGGAAACAGAATCACGTCGCGAATCGACTTTGAATCCGTAAGAAGCATCGTCAGGCGGTCGATGCCAATGCCTTCTCCACCTGCCGGGGGCATGCCATAAGAAAGCGCTCGAATGTAGTCTTCGTCCATCGCGTGCGCTTCTTCGTCTCCACGCTCGCGTTCGGAAAGTTGTTGCTCGAATCTTCGCCGCTGCTCCTCAGGATCGTTGAGCTCGCTGAACGCATTCCCGATTTCAAGCCCGCCGACGAATACCTCGAAGCGCTCTACCCAGTCGGGCTCGTCTTTCTTGATTTTCGACAACGGTGAGATTGCAACGGGAAAATCATAAAGAATCGTCGGTTGCCAAAGATGTTCTTCGGCAACAGCTTCGAACATATTCGCGATTGTCTTACCTGCCAGGTCTGCAGGATTGTAGGGCATATGCGGCGTGTGCGTCGCGTTCAGACGCTCGACCAGCTTGCCAACTGAAGCAGCGTTATTGAAATCGCTCATCTGCGGAGCGGGCGCAGAGCTCTGAGGCCAGTATTTTATGATGGCTTCACGCATCGACAATCTTTGCCAATTCCCAAAATCGATCTCCCGTCCCTGGTAGCTCACGACTGTGCTTCCATTCACTTCGCGCGCTACGTGCGCCAGCATCTCTTCGGTGAGTGACATCAAATCCTGATAGTCGGCATATGCCTGATAAAACTCGAGCATGGTGAACTCGGGATTGTGCTGCGTCGAGATACCTTCGTTGCGAAAATTGCGATTGATCTCGTAAACGCGATCGAGTCCACCGACGACTAGCCGCTTTAGGTACAGTTCAGGAGCGATGCGGAGATAGAGGTCGATGTCGAGGGTGTTGTGATGTGTGATGAACGGACGCGCCGCCGCGCCTCCGGCGATCGGTTGCATCATCGGCGTCTCAACTTCCGTGAATCCGCGTGCGTCCAGAAAGGAACGAAGCGCCTTCACTACTTTGCTGCGCGCGACGAACACATCGCGAACTTCAGGATTCATCGTCAGATCGACGTAGCGCTGGCGATAGCGGAGCTCAACATCGGATAAACCGTGATACTTCTCCGGGAGCGGCAGCAGGTCCTTGGCAAGGAAGGTGATCTCTTCTACGTGGACCGACAGCTCTCCCGTCCGCGTGCGGAACAAATAGCCGCTCACGCCGATGAAGTCACCGAGATCGAGTAGCTCCTTATAAAGCTTGAATGCCTTTTCGCCAACGAAGTCGAGCTTTACATAAATCTGCAAACGTTTTCCGAGCTGTTGCAGATGCGCGAATCCAGCCTTCCCTTGGCCGCGAATCGACATCAACCTGCCGGCGACCCGCGCATTGATGCGATCGCGTTCGAGTTCGTCGCTGCTGGTGCCGGAGTACTTTTCGAGAATCTCTGGAATCGTATGAGTGAAGGAGAATTTGTGCGGATAGCTCTCTTGTCCGAGAGCCTCGATCTGCTTCAGCTTGTCGCGTCGAAGCTGGTATGTGCTTTCTTCGAATGACACCTGAAGAGTATATCGGGTGACGTGTACGTCAGTACCGTGCTTACTCCTCGGAGGCGGACAGTACTGAAGCACACGTGCTGTAGAAAAAACAACGCCCGGAACTTGCGTTCCGGGCGTTTCTGGTGTCCTTCCTTACCTTTTCGTCAACTCACTTGCGGAAGCGGGCGATCAGGCCGGTGAAGAATGAGCCGAAGCCGAGCAGGCTGAGCAGCGGCAGAATGGAAGCCGTTTGGGGCAGTCCATTTGCGTTGCCTTGTCCCTGATTGGCAGCGTTCGCATTGTTCGCGTTCGCGGCATTCTGATCAGCAGCGTTGCTTCCCGTGCTGCTGCTGGTTGCGCTCTGGGCATTCTGATCAGTCGTGCTGGTTGCATTGTTCGATGAAGCCGAGCTGGAGGCCGGAGCCGTTCCGCTCTGGCTATTAATATCGCCAGAAGTCGCATTCGAGCTGGAACTCGGAGCAGCAGTGGTCGAGCTGGAGCTCGAAGCTGCGCCAGGAGCGGTTGCGGCGTTCTGGTCGGTCGTGCTGGACGGAGCCGCAGTCGGGTTTGCCTGGCTTGAAGTCTGGTCAGTCGCGGCCGGAGTCGTTGAGGTCTGGCCAGAGGTCGCGCTCGGCGCGGTGTTGTTTGCCGGAGCGGTGGACTGGCTGGAGCTCGACGGAGCTGCCGTCTGATTCATATCAGAGCTGCTGTTCGAACTCGAAGTAGTGCTGGTTGTGGACGACTGGCTGGAGCTGGTCGCCGGAGCAGTTGCGCTCGGTGTCTGGTTGTTCTGGCTGTTCGGATCTGTGGTTGTGCTAGATGTCTGTGCGACCGCCAATCCGGCCGACAGCAGCAGTGCTGAGCATGTATAGAAAAACTTGTTCATAAGCTGTCCCTCTTCTTCCTCCTGCCCGGCGGTTCCAGGCCGGGAATCCGTTGATATTTACGAGTTGCACACGTAGGCATCTGTGAAACTCGTGCGTTTCGACAGTTAGAGAAGGGTTACTAGCAGCGGGGTTTGCCCGGTTTGCTGGATAAAGCGGAGCTGCGCACCAGGCATTCGGCAGCCGACACTCAGCAGTCGGCCAGACACTTGGGGGACGAGACACAACATAATTGGGCTGGAGACAACAATTCGTTGTTTCACAAAAAGCCCTACGGAGACGCGATAATGTGTTTGTCGAGTGCTGATTGCTAACTGCCGAATGCCTGTCTCATCTGACGAACTCTGGATGCGACGAGCTCTCGCCGAAGCTGCTGATGCCCAGGCTGCCGGAGAGGTTCCTGTTGGCTGCGTCATCGTGAAAACAGGGGAGCTGATCGCAACCGGACAGAACAGAAACCTGCGCGATCACGATCCTTCAGCTCACGCGGAGATCGTCGCGCTACGCGTAGCGGGAGCCAAACTGGGAAATCATCGCCTCGAAGGGTGTGAGATGTACGTGATCATCGAACCCTGTGCTATGTGTGCGGGAGCCATGGTTCACGCTCGTCTAAAGCGGCTGGTCTATGGAGCGGCCGATCCTAAAGCCGGCGCGGTTGAATCTGTGATGAACATCGCGAATCATCCGCGGCTCAACCACCGAGTGGAGATCACCGGCGGAGTCCTGAAAGAGGAATGTTCACAAATGCTCCGCGAGTTTTTTCGCGCAAAACGCATTGTAGGTTGAGTAGCGTCGCAACAGGCTTGTGACTCTGATTCATTCGGTACAACCCTGAACTTACACACTCATCGACAGTTGTCGTCCCAAGAACGGTTAAGACTTTGGTAATGCCCGTTCTTTCCGATTCCATTGCTAGACTTCTCGCGATTTTGAGGAGTTTGGCATGCAGTTCTTCGGGGACACTGATCTCGTCGTCTTTCTCGCCACGGTTGGTCAGATATTCGTCTTGGGCCCAGCGCAACTGCGTAAGAACGTGCGCCCCATGCCGAAGGTCTTCGACATTGAGACGGTCCGCCCCGAATCGCTGACGGAAACACAACGACACTGCCTTGCAGAGTTCGACGAAAAGCTTGCCCGCCTGAACTACCAGCCCGTTCACACATATCGAGCGGCCAACTATGGCCAAAATCTTCTTCGTAGTTACTTCAATCCCAGTGAGCCTGCCCGCTGCGTGCTCATGATTGTGGAAGTCACGGTCAACGTGAATGGAGTCCGGTCGTCGAATCACAGCAGCACACTTGAGTTCTTCACATTTTTCACCGACGAGAGCGTGTTGGTCACGCGCAATATGAGGATCAAGTCGGTGTTCGAGGAGCCGCCATACCGCATCACGCAAGAGTGTCCGCGCGTCTCCGATCCCGCTGAGTTACGGCGAAGACACCTGGCGCGTCTGGAGCAGATCAGTCGAGTGCCAAGATCCCCGGCGAGCGATCCTGTGGCGATTGCCAAAGAATTTCAACGCGGTCATGAGCGATTTTGCGAATATCAGCTCAGTCGCGGCAATTTGCGGCGCGATCCTACGGGGAATTGGTATTTCACCACCGCGAAGGTTCACTGGCGCGGAATTATGAATCATCTAAATCCGTTTGTGCAGCGCTTCGCTTTTTCGAAATTTCTGCCGGCTGCTCTCTCTGGAATCGCGCTTCCCGTTCTGGGCTCTGAATTCTTGGCTCCGGCGATCGCTCGCTCCGCGATGATGGCGAGATTCCAAGGATTTGATCTGGTACAGATGGTCACGTTGGGTTCATTTGCTTTGGCGGGAGCCTTAGTGGGACTGTTTCTGCAAAAGAGCAATTTCCTGTGGACCTTCATTTTTACCTATCTGGGAGTCGGGGCCATCCTGGGTTTTCATTCGGATCCATTGCCCTGCAGCACAATTGCGGCCCTGGTCGGACACGCAGTAGCCCAGCGGCAAAAGACTCAAAAGCTTATTCTTCAGCCGAATGCTCCGCGACCCAAGTCCGTGGCCGCCGCCTCAGCAGGAGCGCTGCTAAAATAGAAGGAGTCGCGGGATCACCTGATTTCAGCACAGGTGATCCACCACAATTCGGAACTTCTTTTCACGCGGAGAGGTGCGTGAGTGGTTGAAACGAGCCGCCTCGAAAGCGGCCATACCTGAAAGGGTATCGGGGGTTCGAATCCCTCCCTCTCCGCCATATCCTTCCGCATTCGAGCCGCGCTTACTTCTGCAGCACAGCCATCGTCTCCCGGAAAAGCTTCTCAAATCCGGAATCGTCGCCGAGTTTTGCGACCGCTCGTTTGGTGGCGTTTTCCGCCGCCGATCTTTGATAACCGAGGTTGACCAGTGCGGAAATCACATCTTCTTCCATCCGGCTTACCGGAGTTGGAGCGGGCGCCGCAGTGAGATCTTCCAGCTTGTCGCGTAACTCGAGCACCATCCGCTCGGCGGTCTTCTTTCCCACGCCGGGAATTCGTGTCAGCGCGCTGAGATCGTTCCCACGCAGCGCCGAGACGAGAGCGTCAGACGCGATGCCGCTCAGCACTGTCATGGCCAGCTTAGGACCGATGCCGCTTACCCCGATCAGCTTCTCAAAGACCTGTTTCTCTTCGCGTCGAAGAAAACCGTAGAGCGCCAGCACGTCTTCGCGGACATGCGTGTGAATGTAGAGCGATACGTCGGCTCCTTCCGCCGGCAGACCGGAAAAGCCGGAAACGCTAATAGCGACTTCGTATCCCACCCCGGCGGCTTCCAGAACTAAAAAGGTTGGATGTTTTTCAAGAATGCGCCCTCGAAGGTGAGCAATCATCTGCGCGGAATTGTAAATGCAGACCGATTGGGACTCTATACCTGCAAAAACGTCAGGCGCCCAGTTGCTTGAATGCCGAATAAATGAACCAACCAAGGTGCCAGCCGTCAAAGAATTTGAACGGGATTTCACCGACTGTGTAATGGCCGCAAGGCAGAGCGACGGCTTTGAAGTCGATCTCGTTTTCCCTGAAGAGCCGCACGACTTCTTCGGAAAGCTGGCGTAAAAACGTTAGATCGTACTTGGCATAAACAACGAGAACCTTCTTGCGATGTGCAGCAAACTTACGCATATAGGCAACTGGACTGATCGCGAGCCATAGCTGACGCAGACGATCCATGTCAATCACGTCTTCAAGGGCAGCGCGGATATGCCGCGTCGATTGCCCGGTCCAGACTACATCGCCAAAATAAGTCGAGGCGTGATTGAACGCATTCACTTCCAAACGCGCGTCGTGCGCGCTGGCAATAAAGGCATAGCACGATCCGAGGCTGGTGCCGAGAATTCCGAAGCGCTGGCATCCCTGTGATTCCAGCCAATCGAGGCAGCAGCGAATATCGATCACTCCCTGTCTGCACGAATCGAGGGTACGGCCGATGTTGGCCGAGACCGCGTAGTCGCTACGCTCAATCTCCGCTGGGCGTCGAATATCGTGATACGGCTTGCTCAAGCGCAGTGCCGAGACTCCATACCGGTTCATAACCGCGCAGAGTGCGTTATGGCTGAACGCATCAGCGTTCCACTGAGGAAGTACGATTACCGCTTTCTTGCTCGGACATCCTTCGCGATCGAACGCCGGAAACCATCGCGCGTTCACAGTGTCGTTCTCCGGATAGGGCGTTCGTACCGGAGATGTGAATCGTAAGAACTTTGCCGGTTTCAGCTTGCCGGTTCGCGACATCTTTTCCAGCTTTTCGAGCTGCTTCTGCTGGCGCATGTTGGTGGGAAAGAGCTTCGGCAGGCGCTCTTCGAGCCGGAAGTCAGTCGGCGTTTGATAACTGAAGAAACGATCGCTGTCGCTAACGACTTTCCGGTTCAGCTCAGCGAAATAATTTTCGGCAGCAGCATTATCGAATTCTGAGAGGTTCTGCGGGAAATTGCCGTTCACCTCCGGCCAGGAGCGAGTCCACTCCACTCCCCACTCAAGAGGACGCACAATGCGATTGGTGTCGCGCGTGGTGAGATGAGTCTCCCAAGCGTACATCGCCCTTTGCCAAAGTCCGCGCATTCTTAATTCAAATTTAGCAAAAAGCGGGTGTTGGCTCTCGGCTATCGGCGTTCCGCCAGAAACCATTCATGGTTCACTCAAGAACCCGACCCGAATCCGTGTAATCCGTGCGCGAAGCGTCCGTGAGATCCGTGTCGTGTTTTGGTTTTTGTTTTGGTTTCGAGAAGACAGCGAGAGGACTGCAAAGGAAAACAGGGCAGGCCAGCCCATTCTCCCCCGAGACATCGGGCCTGACTTGCCCCTGGTTTCTCCCGCTAAGGAGAGCTTGCCGGGATACGGAACACAGGTGACAGGGACGCTTCCTGGCCCCTATCCCCTGTGAGCAGTACCCCTCGACATAACATTGCTCCAACTCCACTATCGCGACAATTACAAACTTCGGCAGGTACTTGCGTTGACATTAACCGGGAAGGCACCGAGGAAAACAGGGGACAGTTACAGGGAGTAGGGCGGGAAATCCGAATCTGAATATACTATCCGGGATGCCGAAGAGCAGTTCGCACCGCAAAGTGCCGAAACTCACGACCCTCCTGTAACCTGTTCTCTCTCCCCATGTTCCCTTTAGACTGTAGCCATGCACGCGCATGTTCATGGGACCGCGAGCACCTCCAAGCTCCTGCGCATCGCGCTGCTGCTTACGCTGGCATACATCGTCGTGACTGTGGTTGCCGGCCTCAAGGCTCACAGCCTGGCTCTGCTCTCGGAAGCCGGACATAACTTCTCTGACTTTCTTGCCTTGCTTCTCTCCTGGGTGGCCGTTTATCTGGCCACGCGTCCTCCCAGCTCGACGAAGACGTACGGCTATCATCGCGCTGGAGTTCTGGCGGCATTCGTGAACGCGGTCACGTTGGTGATCGTCGCCATCTTCATTTTCATCGAAGCCGCGCACCGGCTGATGAATCCGGTTTCGGTAAAGGCGCCAATGATGATGATCGTCGCTGCAGCCGGTGTGGTCATGAACGGCGCGATCGCTGCCATGCTGCGCGGAAGCAGCCACGACGTTAATGTACGCAGCGCGTTCATCCACATGCTGGGCGATACGCTGTCGACCGCCTCCGTGATCATCGGGGGCTGGGCGATCCTCTGGACTGGACGAAACTGGATCGATCCCGCGCTCTCCTTTGCAATCGCCGCTCTGATCTTGTGGTCATCGTTCGGCATCATCCGCGAGACCTTGAACATCCTGCTCGAAGGCACTCCAAAAGGAGTGAGCATGGAGCGGCTGGCGCAGGCAATGAAACAAGTCGATGGAGTGCGCGACGTTCACGATCTCCACGTCTGGAGCATCGGCTCAGAGATGCACGCGCT
>CAYNPS010000008.1:65919-70742 GCA_964399125.1 uncultured Terriglobales bacterium | reverse complement strand
CGCAGGCGGATGCGCAGAACCAGGCTGGCGTGCTGAACCAGGGATATTGGGGAATGGCCGTCAGGCCGAACACTACGTATAAAGGTTCGCTCTACGCCAAAGCTGATTCGCCTGCAATCGGCGCGATTACCGTGAAATTAGTCAGCAACGCGGACCGCAAAACGCTGGCCTCCGCAACGGTGTCGGGTGTAACTACCGATTGGAAGCCGTACCAGTTTTCGCTGCGCACCGGAGCGGTGCAAGCCTCATCGGCAAATCACCTTGAGATCACAGTCGGCCACGCCGGAACCTTGTGGCTGAATCTTGTCTCATTGTTCCCGCCGACCTATCGCAAAACACCAAACGGCAATCGCGTTGACCTGATGGAAAAGCTGGCGGCGATGCATCCAGCGTTTCTCCGCTTTCCCGGCGGGAATTATCTGGAAGGCGAGCATATCGCCGAACGTTTTGATTGGAAGAAGACCATAGGGCCTCTCGTCGATCGTCCTGGGCACGAGAGTCCCTGGCGTTACTACTCAACCGATGGAATGGGCCTGCTCGAGTTCCTCGAGTGGTGTGAGGATCTGAAAATGCAGCCGCTGCTCGCCGTCTATGCCGGATATTCACTGGCGCAGGAGCACGTGAATCCCGGACCAGATCTCGAGCCGTATGTTCAGGACGCGCTCGACGAAATCGAATACGTTACCGGCGGAACAGACACGCAGTGGGGCGCAGTTCGCGCGAAGAACGGACATCCGCAGCCGTTCAAGCTGATGTACGTTGAGGTGGGCAACGAAGACCAGTTCGATCGCTCAGGAAGCTACGACGGCCGGTACGCACAGTTCTACAAGGCCATCAAAGCCAAATATCCGGAACTGCAGATCATTGCGACCACGCCGGTCAAAAGCATTCGCCCTGATGTAATCGACGACCACTTCTATCGACGAGCAACCGACTTCTTTCACGATACGGCGCACTACGACAAGGCCGATCGTACGGGTCCAAAGATCTTCGTTGGCGAATGGGCCACGCGAGAGGGAACTCCCACGCCGAATTTCGGCGCAGCGCTCGGCGACGCAGCATGGATGACGGGCATGGAGCGCAACAGCGACATCGTAATCATGGCGTCGTATGCGCCGCTGTTGGTAAACGTAAATCCCGGCGGCATGCAATGGGAGACAGACCTCATCGGGTACGACGCTTTGCGCAGCTATGGCTCTCCGGGCTACTACGCGCAGGTGATGTTCTCCACCTATCTCGGCGATTCAATTCTCGATGCTCAACTCGAAGGCGGAGGCCCCAAGCTCTTCTACTCGGTCACGAAAGACACAAACAAGAAACGGACTTATCTCAAAATCGTAAACGCCGAGTCCGTTCCGCAAACTCTAGATGTCAAGTTCACTGGCGGGAGCCTTGCCCAAAATGGGAGACTTGTCATGCTCAAAGCGGCGAGTACGGAAGCGACGAACACCATCGATCAGCCGCAGAACATCGTTCCCATTGAGAGCAATCTCCGGAACATCGGAAGCGACCTGCATTACAGCGCTCCCGCATACTCGATTCAGGTGATCGAGGCGGAGGAGAGGTGAACTCGGGTAAATTTGTGATCCTGCTCTGGGTATGTTTGCGTCCTCTTGCCGTTTCGCAAGCTCACGCGCCGATCCAATGGCAATGCAGAATCGATCCCAAGCTTCCTGACATTTACAAGTGGTATGCGAGCAGCTCGGCAGCTCGCGGACGAATTTACGCGATTGTTTCTGAGCGGAAATCAAAAATCCTCAAGAATTATTCCAAACTGCGGCTCGGAATGAATCCTAAGGAGGTGCAAGAATTGCTTGGGCCTGCCGATTACGAGGAAGCAGGTTTACGGAATTCTGGCTATCGTCCAGATGGGACTCGCGATCTGCAAGACCGATGCGCTGCTGAGTGGGGCTACTATTTCAAAAAAACGGGAGAGAACCTTGCAGACATGCGCGATTCCGTTCTGATCGTTGAGTTCAATTCGGGAAAAAAGCTAACTTGGGTGGCTCCGCAAAATATTCCGCGGCTCTCACCTATAGGATCGCCAATCAATTAAATGCCACAGAAGTCGCTTCGCATCGCGAACCGGTTGTTGGGGATAAATTCCCACCCAAACCGGACCTTACTTTAATCCGAGGTCGCGAAGGCAGTAGCGAATCTCGGTCGCGGCTTCGACTACTTCCATTCCCGGCTGAACCATCAGCTTGCAGGAGAGCGCCTGGCGAGGTGGACTGTCTGGCGAGGCTTTATATGAGACTCGGCAATACTGGCATTCCTCGTTCCAGCAAAACCTTCCCATTGCCACATTTTCCGGCGAGAGATATTGCATGGCCCGCAGTAGCATGTTGTCTTTGGGAACCTGGAACTCTTTTCCCAAGATCTTGATGGTCACTAATTCGTCGAAAGGCCGATATAGCGCGCCGGGGCTGGACATGAGCGTCCTCCCATTCTAAACAGTTATGAAGGACCTGCGGCCGCCCTCGGCCGGGTGCTGCAGTTGAACATGGAAGACTCAGAGATCACACAGGATTGCGGATTCGGGGTTATCGACTCATGGAGTGCGCTAGATGCAGATTCGATCCGCCAAGTCTCGGCCCGCTTTCCTCCTTGTGCCTCCGTGACCTCCGTGTTCAACTCAAACCGCTTGTCGGTCCCGCTCACTTCGGCCTGTGACCCTGCATCGAACAGAGTAGGATGGCGTACCCGGATTGCAGCCTGATAGAGCTTCAGCCTCGTTCCGATTCGGAATACATCTCGCACGGCCGCACTATCCTGATTACCGATCCTGAGGGTTGGGTAACCGGCCACTCTGACCAGGGACTCTGGATTTACCAGTCACGAGCGATCTCGCGGCTCCTGTGGAAGGTGAACCGCAAACAGCCGCACCTCAGCGCATTTTCGCTGGTGAACCAGAACAGCTCGCTCGGGTATTACATCGCTGCGCCGAAAAATTGGAAAGAAACCGGGGCGAAGGACCCAGACGCAGCGCAGCAATCGATCGAGCTGCGCATCGCGCGAGCAGTGGACGAAGCCGTTTACGAACAAGTCACCATCACGAACTTTACTCAGATCGCCACACTCGTCGATCTCACATTGGAAATAGCCTCAGATTTTGCCAGTCCGAGCGACGTCAGCAAGGGGGAGAAGGTCCCAGGCAAGATCAGACAGACCTGGAATCGGCGGGCGACCGGCAAATACGAACTGTCATTCGACTATCGCGCGCAACATCGGTACAAGCACCAGGGCGACGCCGGCGTAGCTCGCGTGCATCGCGGAATTCGGCTTGAAGTCAGCACAGATCTGAAGCCGCAGTACCGGAATGGGAAGCTGAGTTTCAAGGTGAAACTCGGTCCGAATGAGTCTCGCAAGCTGGTCTTCGATTGGATTGGACAGATTGATGGCGTTGACCTCGGCGCTTTATCGCGTCAGCAAAGGAATTTTTCACCACGGAGCCACGGAGGGCACGGAGAAGAGGGAGCACGTTACAGGTTAGAGCGGACCGGCGAAGGTGGGCCCGCCGCCCATGTGTTTGAGATTCCGCAAGAGCCGGGGGTTACGCAGCTTGCGTCGCCCGGGTCGCCGACGTTTCCCGCTTTGGTTCTTGATACGCTGGAGCGGTCGAAGCGAGATTTAGCGGCGCTCCGTTTGTTCGACCTCGATTCTCGTGATGAGGAGGGCGGCACCTGGATTCCTGCTGCCGGCCTGCCCACGTATCTCGGTCTCTTCGGACGTGACTGTCTGGCGTCTTCCTGGCAGGCGTCGATCCTGAGCACCGCGATGATGCGCGGTTCGCTCTTGGAACTGCCGAAGACGCAGGGCACCAAGATCGACGACTGGCGCGATGAGCAGCCCGGACGCTTTGTCCACGAGTTGCACACCGATCCTCGCTCCGTGCTGAACTTCACGCCGCACGGCCGCTACTACGGCGGCGTTACCGGCTCCATCTACTATCCGGTGGTCGCTTCGGCGGTTTGGCACTGGACGGGTAACAAGAACCTGGTGCGGCAATACATCAAGTCTGCACTCGCTGGCCTGACGTGGGCCGACAAGTATCTTCGCGACGATAGCGGCTTTTATCGCTATCGTACTCGGTCCAGCCAGGGCGAGAAAAATCAAGGATGGAAGGACTCAGACGATGCCATCGTTCATGCCGACGGATCGCAGGTTAAAGATCCGCTGGGCACCTGCGAGATGCAGGCATTTGTGTACGCCTCGAAGATGCATTTAGCAGAAGTGCTGTGGTGGCTCGACGATTCCAAAACGGCACTGCGGCTTTTCCACGAAGCCGAAGAGCTAAAGAAGCGCTTTAACGATTTCTTCTGGATGACGGATGCGGGATACATGGGCATGGCGATCGATTCGAAGAAGCGCCTGGTGAAATCAATCGCTTCCGATCCGGGACATTGCCTCGCTTCGGGCATCGTCGATGATTCTCTCGCTGCTCGCATCGCCAATCGCATCATGCAGCCGGATATGTTCTCGGGTTGGGGAGTGCGCACGCTCTCCGCGGATCATCCGGCATTCAATCCATTTTCGTATCATCGCGGATCGGTATGGCCGGTCGAGAATGCGGTTTTCGTGCTGGCCTTCGCGCGTTACGGACTGCACGCCCAAATGCAGAAGCTGGCTCGCGCCATCTTTGAAACCGCTGAGATCTTCAAGTATCGCCGCCTGCCGGAGGTCTTCGCCGGACATCAGCGCGATGCAGAGCATCCCTTTCCGGGAATGTACCCGAAAGCAAACTGGCCGCAGGCATGGTCGGCTTCGGCACCGTTTACGGTGATGCAAGCGTTGCTCGGAATCTTCCCATATGCGCCGCTGAA